>NZ_FWWY01000001.1:2539443-2839443 GCF_900176145.1 Sulfobacillus thermosulfidooxidans DSM 9293
GAGCAAAACCTCCGGGAGAGGATTGAAACTCCATTTTCTGCACTATTTCGGCATTTCTTCCAGGTCTCCCGGAGCAAAACCTCCGGGAGAGGATTGAAACCGTTTTCGCAAAGATCGGACTTAATTCCCTAGTAGTCTCCCGGAGCAAAACCTCCGGGAGAGGATTGAAACTTTGTAAATATTGACGGCATTGAGGCCCTGTCCGGTCTCCCGGAGCAAAACCTCCGGGAGAGGATTGAAACCCAGACATCCATGCGACAATTCGCATTCGTTTTGATGTCTCCCGGAGCAAAACCTCCGGGAGAGGATTGAAACCTTGAAGTGAGCCAGCGGGGATCCCAATTCCTCGTCTCCCGGAGCAAAACCTCCGGGAGAGGATTGAAACAGAGCATGGAATTGCAACTCGATATGTATGCCGGAGGTCTCCCGGAGCAAAACCTCCGGGAGAGGATTGAAACCATTCCATAAGGGACTTAAGGGGGTACTACTCAACGTCTCCCGGAGCAAAACTGGATGTTAGTCTAAATTGTGGACACCTCGAATTGAGACAAGATGATACAATAATTCTCCATTGAGGTGAATCCGATGGCCAATCAATATGATCGAGCGTTTAAAGAACAAGCGGTTCAACTCGTGTTGACCCAACAAAAAAGTGGCGCGCAAGTGGCGCGCGAACTGGGCATTCCCAGCAAAACCTTGTATGCCTGGGTCGCTGCCTACAAAGCCGATCCGGTGGAACCCTTTGTGGGTAGTGGGCATCTGAAAGCGGAAGACCAAGCCCTGCGCGATTTGCCGCGGCGTATTCGGGATCTCGAAGAGGAGAATGCGATCCTAAAAAAAGCGATGCGCCTCGTCACCAACGATCGGAAGTAATCTTTCAGTTCATTCATGAACACCGCTTCACCTTCTCGATCACGAAGATGTGCCAAATCCTCGACGTTTCGCGAAGTGGGTATTATGCGTGGCGCCATCGCCCCCCCAGTACTCAGGCGCAAGTCCGGGCCCGGCGGGTCGAACGGATTCGGGCGGTGTTTACCGCATCAGGGGAACGCTACGGCAGCCCCAAAATCACCGCCGTGTTACGGCGGGAAGGCGAGCGCATTAGTCAAAAAACGGTGGCACGGTTGATGCACGACCATCGATTGCGCTCTCGCGTGACACGGAAATATAAAGCCACCACGAATTCTCGGCATACGTTGCCGGTGCATGAGAACGTGTTGAATCAAACGTTTACCGCGGATCGCCCGCATGCGGTGTGGATGGCGGATATTACCTACATCCCCACGGAGGAAGGATGGCTCTATTTAGCGAGTCTTCAGGATTGGTACACCCGAAAAATTGTGGGATGGGCGGTAGACCGGCGCATGACGCAAGATTTGGTCATCCGAGCCTTAGACCGTGCGGTTACCCACAGCCAGCCGCCGGCCGGCGTGCTGCATCACTCGGATCGAGGCAGCCAATATGCCGCCGCGGCTTACCAGGAAAGGCTTCAGCAGTATGGCATGACGGCGAGCAAGAGTCGCAAAGGAAATTGTTACGATAACGCCATGATTGAATCCTGGCACAGTCTCCTCAAGAAGGAGCTGATTTACTTGACGAAATTCCGAACCCGGGCAGAAGCGGAAGTTGCGATCTTTGCCTATATCGAGATTTTTTATAATCGGCAGCGCGTCCATAGCGCCCTAGATTATCAGACTCCAGCCGAGGCTGAGGCGGCGTATCAAGCGTGATCTGGATAATGTCTCCATTTTGGGTGTCCATTTTATTGACATAGGTCCAAAACGCCGCAGCAAAGTTATCATCTCGAAGTTCTTCAAGAGACGGTGTGGCCTGATGTTCCCTATGCCCATAAGGGTCAGCGCACCGATGTTCTATTGAAGAATATCCCAAGAACCTAAAGTATGAACGCCAGTCCGTCGTTATATCGCGGTTTCAGCATTGGCAAAGATGGAAGAGGGAACCGGTGAGGATTTAGAGCCAGGAATAATTTCGGCTTGTTCAACGAACACGCAGAGCGCATTGATTAAGGGTAAATGTTCAATATGCGCGGGCTTATGGAATAACAATGAAGGATTCGCAATCAAAATGGCAACGCCTTGGGCCCGGGAGATGGCGACGTTCAGACGATTTAAGCTATAAAGGAATTCTAAACCATGAGGAATATCCTCAGGATTTGAAGCCGCAGTACTATAGATGACAACAGGCGCTTCTTGCCCTTGAAACTTATCGACCGTGCCTACCCGCACGTCCTTGGGCAAAGCCGCTCGAAGCCTCGTAACCTGCGCGTTATAAGGGGCTACAACCAGGATGTCATTGGCCGTTAAGGGGCGCATGTGTCCTTGTTGATCGGTCCAGGTGCTGGTTAAGAGTTCCATCACCACTTGACGGGTTAAGAGGACTTCTTCTTCGGAGGCGGTTCGGTTCCCTTCATGCCAAATGGGAACATAATAGAGGCCTGAATGAGACCAGGGACCCGGCCCCTGGAGATTTTGCTTCGCACACTGCGGATGGGATGTGAATTTGTCGTCATAGGCAATATGGGAAATATAGCGCGTGATCACGGGATGCATGCGGCGCGTGACGTCTAAGAATATCCCGTAGTGGGGGTCGATGGTTGGAGCCCCTTGCAGGATGTATTCTAAAACCGAAACATCCACGCCTGGGGGATGATGACCTTGACTGGGTTGGCGGAGTTGCTGGGGATCTCCCAACAAAATGAGGGATTTGGCGGCCTGTGCAGCGGCCAGCGCGTTGGCTAAGGACATTTGCCCTGCTTCATCAATCACGAGCACATCTAAAGCTTCACACCATTCGGGCCGAGCAAAAAGCCAAGCGGTACCCGCCACCACCTGGGCGCCGTTAAGAAATGCGGCAAAGACTTTATCATTATTATTCAATACCTGAAGCGAAGAGGATGAAATGCCGCCATTATCCCGTCCTCGTTGCACGGCTTTGAGGTTGATGCCCCGTTCTTTGACCCGTAAGAGGACCGCGTCGAGCAAATGACGAATGACCTGATGGCTGGGGGCGGTGATGCCGACGGTTTTACCGGCCTCGACCAAATCAACGATAATGTGAGAGGCTGTGTAACTTTTTCCTGAGCCAGGTGGCCCTTGAATGGCTAAATATTGATGATCGAGGGCTAACGCGCACCGTCTGGCCGCGGCACTGGCCTCTTCACCGGGAAGGCGCAGGACGCCATCTGGGGAACAGCCCGGGATTTCAGGGCGTCTACGCATTAAAAGCGCTCTTAAAGCCGAAAACCGGCCCTTTGTGCCCATTCCTTGTTCTAAAACCGTGGAGGCCAAAGATTTTAGTGCGTTTTTCAAAACTCCGGTTTGGATGGGGCCTGGGGGGATCAGAGCCTGGGGTCTTTTGCCGCCAGTTTTGATGGCAATAAGACCTTGGGCCGGATCAACATCAATCACTTCGCCAACCGTTTTTCCAGTCACGGGATCCACGGGCTTATCACCCACGTTGATCTTGTGTTCTTGCAGGGGATAGCGGTATAGATCACTGCCATCTTGCCGGATACCAACAAATTCTAAACCACTGAGACTTTCGGGATCTTCCAGCAATTCTTCTAAGGACATGTCCCGGTGTGCAAAATATTTCCACCATACCGATTTATCCTCGCGGCGATGCCAATTGAGGAGATGGGCAAGGATAAAGCGCGCATATTCTGGCGCCTCGGGACCCGGTTCCTGATCAAAAGGTTTGATAAGTTCAGCGACTAAGGCGTGGGTGTCATCTTGTGGCCTTTCAAAAGCGGGAGGAGTTGCGTCGGAATTGGCATTTTGTGGGATGCTCTCATGGTTCTGGGCGATGAATTCGTGTTTTCGCGCAACAAGCCACGTGTGAAGACGCCACGTCGACAGGCAGTCATCTTGGTTGTAAGCCTCGATGTCTTCGAGAATCGTGGCGTCGCGCGATTGTTTCCACTGGTCATAGGCGATGATACTTGCGCCAGCATTGGTGATTTCTCCTTCACGCTTTTCCATATATAAGGGCTCCAAATATTTGATGGAGTAAGATTCTTGAGAGACCATCAGGCTATGACGGACAATGTGATATAAATCAACGAGAATATGTTGGGCCAGCAGATGATCCACTTCCGCTTCCCTGGTGCTGTAACGTCCCATTAACCGTTTTAAGGCGGTGGGTTCATAGGGCGCATAATGATAAATGTGCATATGGGGATAGTGGGCGAGACGGTCCATCATCCGGTCAATAAAGGTTTCGAAACTGTGGCGCTCGCTGGGGCGGTCATGGGCCCAAAGAGCGTGAAATGAGGGTTCCTTATCCAAGTCATCGACTTCGGCCCATCCAAAAAGATATTCCAGGGGTCCCCCTTCGGCTAAAGGATCTCCTTCCAGATCAAAGTACACATCGCCAGGTTGGGGATCGGGCAAGCGGTGAAATCCATGCTCAGGGTGAACGGGTAATATCTCGAAAATGACCTGACCCGAGATCCGCTGTTCCCACTGAAGGCGGGCTTGCTTGATTAATCGTTTTAAGGTGTCATCACTCATGCCCTTGATATGCCCTGACGGATCGGTGTGGGCTAACGCGCTGAGGGTATGGATACCGTGGTGCTGCAATTTTTTAATCTGAGATTTGGTAATGTTGGCGACATACCAGAGGTGATCATCCTCGCGCCTTTTGGCTTCGCAGATATCAAGCCACGTGCATGATTCACAAGCCGGTTTGGGATCGGGATATGAAGGGGTGGGATCCTTTATCCAATGTTTCAGGCGGGAAGCGGCTAATTTGACATAAGACCGGGCAAATGTCGGCGGAAAATCGATTTTCTCATGCTGTCCCAAAACGAGGGTGATGGGGGCCGCTTGCCCTTGAACCCCTTCGAGTAAAAGGCTATAAAACGTTGCCTGCACCAGTGCCGAGACGCGTGCTTGATGAGCTAATTTCACTTCTTCGACGCGGTAATAAAAAGGACCGAGCTCTGAGGATCCCTCGTACCGCACGAGAAAATCGGGGGTCCCGATCCAGATATCTTGCTGCAATGTGCCTTGATAAATGACGGGTTCCCCTCGACCTAAGGCGAGGCGGGTTAAATGAACCCGTTCTGTGAGAGAGACTCCCTGGCTTCCGTCCCATAAGGGCAACCCTTGGGACAAGAGTTCATTTAGGTACTGCTGTTCTTTTTCATTCCCCATACGGCTTAACATCTGCTGCTGAGGATCCTGAGAATCAAGGGGTGCCATCTTTCCTTGCACGAGTTGCAGGTTAAGCCAACTTCTTTGGGGACATTCGATGTGATTGACCACATCGGATGCCGTTAATAAGAATCGGCCATCAATGAGTTGCATCGGGGCCTCCTTTTTCCATAATCACTAGAATAGAGTATGTTATTCAAGTCTTCCGCATCATTCTTGCCATATACCGGAAATTGTAACATGAATTATGTTGGGTCTCTACAATGATGCTACTTACTTCTGCGTGTCGAGAACGTCTGGAATGAATTCTGTGATGTGCTATAGACAGTTTGTGAAAATTTGTCTGTAAGGCAGGGAGGAACAGACCCTTCGTTTCAACTCGGATTTGGAGGTTAAACATATGATGCTAAAAGGAAGCGGAAAGCCTTAGTCTTTTTAGATCAGACCATAACGGTAGGCAATCACGGCGGCTTCAACACGGTTCCTGGCACCGAGATTTTCTACTATCGTGTTGATATGCACCTTAACCGTGTTTTCGGACAGATTTAGGATGGTACCAATTTCTTTGTTTGTCAAGCCTTCGGCAACAAGTGATAAAATACGGATATCTAAGGGTTTGAGCGGGGCCGGGAATTTGAGATGTTCCTCTTCAACCCACCTTATGACGTGTGCCGTCAATTTTGGGTCTAAGACCGCTCCTCTCGTTAAAACACGCCGGATACTGTCGATGAGTTCCGAACTGGTGACGTCTTTGATGATATAACCCCGCGCACCATTGACCAAAGCAGACCGTAATAACGTTTCATCCGTATAACTGGTCAGGATTATGCAGGCAGTGGGCAGGCCAGCGTCTTTCACCAAACGGCAGACTGCTGGCCCTTGGAGTCCGTCCATGCGAACATCTAGCAAGGCGATTTCGGGATGCAATTTTTGGATGAGATCCCATGCCATATTGCCATCGCCTGCCTCGCCAACCACATGAAATTCGTGGGTGTCTGATAAGACTTGTCGTAGACCTCGTCGGGTCAGTTCATGATCATCGGCAATGATTACTCGATACATGGTGATGACCTCGGTTTGGTATTATTGGGGAGAACAACACGGACTGTCGTGCCGCCGTCGTCATGATTGAATATCGCAAATTGGCCCCCAATTCGGCGGGCTAAGGTATCCATCGATCGGATGCCATAGCTAAGAGGGGCATTCCACGATGGCGGCAGTCCCACTCCCATATCATGAATCGCAAGGATGGTTTCACGATCCTTTATTGATAACGTTATGACCGCTACCTCACTATGGCTATGTTTCCGAATATTGGTTAAGGCTTCATGTGCAATGGCGCGAGCAACGGAGACGGTGGCCGAGCCGATTTTTTTGTCGTTGCCCGTGCATAAGAACTTAGTTTTGATTCCACTGTCTTTTTCGAATTCTACCAACATCTGTGAAATTAAGGCGGCTAATCCCCGCGAGGGCGCATTATCGGTCAGAGAAAAAATTGCCGTTTTCACGTCTTGTAGGCCTCTTTCAGCAAGTTCTTGCATGGCGGTTAATCGAGCAAGGAGTTCTTCATCATTTTGAGGAAGATGCTGTTGGCATCGGCTTATTTCCATTTTTAACAGAAACAATGTTTGAGCTACCGAGGAATGCAGGGCCATGCTAATTCTCTCGCGTTCTTCTAAAACTAAAATCCTTGCCAACTGATCACGACTGCGCACACTTTCAAGGGCAATCGCAGCTTGAGTAGCGAAAGCTGATAGCAAATCTTGATCTCGTTGCGTAAAATGGCGTCCGTGCGGGCTTTCAGCCAAAAACAAGCTGCCCAGTAATGTCTCAAGAGATTTAAGGGGAACTCCTAGAAATGACCCCAAACGGGGGTGGTTAGCCGGTTTGTTTACTGCATGCGATAAGGGAACTTGGTCAAGTCGTACCGCTTGTCCAGTACGGTAAGGAACCATAAACAGTCCATGGCCTGTAGGCAGTTCCTTGGCAGGAGGGACACCCGAGACTTTGAAATGCCGTAGTTGGCGAGGATTGTTCTCATCTACGACGACGAGCCCACCCATCTTAGCTCCAATGAGATCACGAGCGCAATCAACGATGGTTTGTAAGAGACTGTCAAGGTCGGCCTGCATGGCAATTTTTTGGTTCAGCATGATTAACGTTTCGAGTTCACGAACCTGTCTGGTTAAGTCGGACGGAATCGCGGTTTTTCCTTTTTTAAGAGCCATGAGTATAACCTTTCTTTCGTCAACAACACCACCTGTTGGCTACTTACAACTCCTACGATGTCATGAAGGTAGTTATATATTACCACGTGACATTTAATTTTTTACGGGCATGTGTGAAAAATACCAAAACAGATGCGGGAATATACCTTTTTGGGTATCGCTTAGCAATGTCTCAATCTCCACAATGACAATAGAATCTGCATCACGCGAGACAAGGTGATAAGCATTCTTGGACAACTAAGGAGGATAAGAATGTTTCCCAATCCATTTCAATATTATGCGCCGCAATCATCAGATGAAATATTCGAATTATTAGCTCAATATGGGGATGAAGCTAAAATTTTAGCAGGTGGCCAAAGCCTGTTGCCGATGATGAAACTGCGTTTGGCAGCCCCTTCTGTGTTGATTGATGTCAATGGCATCTCCTCATGGACTGATGTCACGGAACAGGATCACCTGCTGCATATTGGCGCCCTCGTTCGTCATTGCAAATGGGAGTCTGTGCTAGATTCGCGCGTACCTTTGCTTCACCAGACGGCGAGGCACATTGCGGATCCGCTTGTGAGAAATCGGGGCACGATGGCGGGTTCACTAGCCCACGCTGATCCAGCAGCTGATTGGGGAGCGGCCCTATTGGCTCTTAAAGCATCGGTATCCATCCAAAGTGCACAACGCTCCCGGAAAGTGCCAATTCGCGAGTTCTTTGTTGACACATTTACAACGGTGCTTGAACCACAAGAAGTGGTTACGGGAATACGTATTCCCCTGCATCACGATTCTGGATTTGTGGGCGCTCGCTATTTGAAGCTGGAGCGAAAAGTGGGGGACTTTGCAGTGGTAGGGGTTGCACTTACGCTGGTCTTAGATCCCCATGGTGTCGTGTTGGATGCTGGTATTGGATTGGCGGCTGTGGGAACGACACCCTTGGCAGCGGTGAAAGCGGAATCGTTATTGCAGGGTCATCCTTTAACAACGGACCTCATTCGTCAGGTCGCATCTGAGGCGGCAAAGGAATCCGATCCGGTGACGGATCGCCGCGGCAGTGAAGAGTACAAACGGGCAATGGTTAATGTTTTCGTAGAACGTGGTCTTATGTCCATTTATCAGGACTGGCAACGGCTGATGGATGTGTCGGCATAAGTATCTTTGAAATCCATGAAGGGAATGGAGGAAACACGATGGGACAAACAGTTATCAATGATCAAATTATGGTTCACGTCACGATTAATGGCGAATCGCGCCATGCCTTGGTGGAACCTCGAACGTTACTCGCTTATTTTATTCGGGATACTCTTGGATTAACGGGGACTCATGTCGGTTGTGATACGACTAGTTGTGGAGTTTGTACCGTGCTCTTAGATGGCATGCCAGTAAAATCGTGTACGGTTTTGGCAGTGCAAGCTGATGGTCATGATATCGAAACGGTAGAAGGCCTTGAACAGAACGGACAACTCCATCCTTTGCAACAAGCGTTTTGGGACAATCATGGCTTGCAATGTGGATTTTGTACCCCTGGCATGTTAATGACAACCACAGCCCTCCTACGAAATTCCGAAAACATCACCGAGCATGAGGTACGACGGGCGATTTCCGGAAATCTCTGTCGGTGTACAGGATATGTCAATATTGTCAAAGCGGTTCTCGAGGCTAAACGCCGGATGGGAGAGGAGGCTAGTACGTCATGAGCATGGACGTCACGGAAACCCAGCCTTTAGGTAAAGCCATTAAACGCAAGGAAGATCCGCGGTTTATACGGGGACAAGGGCGATACTTGGATGATATTGTCTTGCCACACATGCTTTATATGGCACTGGTTCGTAGTCCTTATGCCCATGCCCGAATTAAATCCATTCGCACCGAAGCTGCTTATACCGTTAAAGGGGTTAAGGCTGTTCTCACTGGGGAAGATTTGGCTGCGATGAACCTCGCATGGATGCCGACATTAGCTGGAGATCAGCAAATGGTATTAGCCACTGGCAAGGTTCTATTTCAATATCAGGAAGTCGCAGCCGTTGTGGCTGAAACTCGGGAAGCTGCTGAAGACGGTGTGTCGCGTGTTGAAGTCGAGTATGAACCTCTCACCCCGGTTATCGATCCCTATTTTGCTTTAACGGCCGAAGCGCCCATATTGCGGGAAGACCGCGCACAGAAAAGCAACCACATTTTCCATTGGGAAGTGGGTGACAAAGAAGGAACAGATGCGGCGTTGGCGGCCTCACCCGTGGTGGTAAAAGAACAGATCCGGATGCCCAGGGTCCATCCAGCTCCTTTGGAACCTTGTGGTTGTATCGCTGATTATCAGAAATCCACGGGAAAACTCACCTGGTATGTTACCTCACAAGCCCCTCATGCACACCGAACGGTCTTGGCCATGGTTTCTGGACTTCCGGAGCATATGATTCATGTTGTGTCACCTGACATTGGCGGGGGATTTGGTAACAAAGTACCTGTATATCCCGGTTATGTTTGTGCTGTGGTTATGTCGATAAAACTAGGACAACCCATTAAATGGATAGAAACTCGCACGGAAAATCTAGCCACCACCAATTTTGCTCGAGATTATCATATGACAGCCGAGATTGGAGCCACAGAAGACGGGCATGTGACGGCTTTAAAGGTCACCACTCTTGCCGATCACGGTGCATTTGATGCGGCAGCTGACCCTTCTAAGTTTCCGGCAGGATTATTTTCTATTGTAACGGGGTCCTACCGTTTTCCTGTGGCTTTCGCCGAAGTTGATGGAGTTTATACGAATAAAGCGCCAGGGGGTGTTGCTTATCGTTGTTCATTTCGGGTCACCGAAGCGTCGTTCTTGATTGAACGTGTGATGAATACTTTGGCATATCGGCTCAATCTCGATCCGGTCGAGTTGCGGAGACGAAATTTCATTGCCTCTGAAGAATTTCCTTATCAATCTCCATTGGGTTGGACTTATGACAGTGGTAACTATGCTAAAACCCTAGATACCGCTCTCGCTATGGTGGATTATCCAAAATTACGTAGGGAACAGCAGAAACGGCGTGAAAAGGGCGAATTGGTCGGCATTGGGATCTCGACGTTCACTGAAATTGTTGGGGCAGGACCCAGTCATACTTTTGATATTCTTGGCATCAAAATGTTCGACAGCTGTGAAATTCGGATCCATCCCACTGGTAAGGTGATTGCCCGACTCGGCGCGCGTCATCAAGGGCAAGGACATGAAACCACGTTTGCCCAGCTCATTGCGCAGGAACTGGGATTGTCAGCAGCCGATGTTTTAATTGAAGAAGGGGACACCGATACCGCACCTTATGGATTAGGAACCTATGCTAGTCGTAGTACGCCAACTGCTGGAGGAGCCGCGGCACTGGCAGCCAGGCGGGTACGAAAGAAGGCCCAACAGATTGCCGCGCATTTGCTCGAAGTATCCCAAGAAGATGTGCAATGGGATGGAACCCGATTTTTCGCGAAAGGGTTGAGCTCTCGTAGTGTGACCATGGCGGATGTCGCTTTGGCGGCCTATACCAATTTGCCAGAAGGCATGGAACCAGGATTGGAAGCCACCTACTATTACGATCCGCCCAATTTGACATTTCCCAATGGCGCTTATATTGCTGTCGTCTCCATTGACCGGGGAACGGGACAAGTGCACGTGGAACGGTTTGTTGCAGTCGATGATTGTGGAACAGTCATCAATCCCATGGTCGTCGAAGGACAAATTCACGGAGGGCTTACAGAAGGCTTTGGGATTGCCTTTATGCAAGAGATTGCATTTGATTCCGATGGTAACAATCTTGCACCGAATTTTATGGATTATTTGGTGCCAACCGCTGTGGAGACTCCACACTGGGAAACGGGGCGTACTGTCACACCATCTCCTCACCATCCTATTGGAGCCAAAGGGGTTGGTGAATCGCCCAATGTTGGATCCCCTGCGGCATTTGTTAACGCCGTAATCGACGCCTTGGCACCCTATGGTGTTACCAATCTTGAAATCCCTTTATTCCCATGGAAAATCTGGGATGTGCTGAAACAGCATGGGCTAACCCGGTCTTAGGCAAAAAGGGGGGAGAAGCATGGATCCAGTCTTGCAAGAAGCTGCACGACGCGATCAGGCGGGAGAGCCCTACGTCTTCGTGACGGTGGTACGAACCCGCCCGCCGACATCAGCCATTCTCGGAGCGCATGCCATTGTTAGCCGCGATCAGCAGTTAACAGGCTATGTGGGCGGTGAATGTACGCGACGCATTCTACTGGAAGTTGCCGAAGACGCATTGACCGATGGGAAGCCACGGCTGTTGTTATTATCACCTCAGCCAGCAGACGATGAATTGTTTCAACAGAAAGATCCCGAGGACGAGGGAGTATTGATCAAACCGATGACGTGTCACTCGGGAGGGACGGTCGAACTATTTATCGAGCCGCATCTCGCCAACCCGCTGCTGTTAGTCATCGGTGATTCGCCAGTGGCTCGCCATGTACTGCAATTAGCCTCTCACCTAAATTTTCGGGTGCAAGGTGCAACTCCGTCTTCTGGTGGCGATTGGGAAACATTTCAACAACAGATTCGTCTATTAAGCCAAGATGGCGGCTTCGCCGTCTTGGCTTCCATGGGGCAATATGACGATTGGGCAATCGAGGCGTTACAAGATTCTCCGCTTTCCTATCTCGGAGTTGTAGCGTCGCCCCGGCGCGGGGCACTGCTGCGAGAGCGTTTCTTACAAGGGCGCAAGGTTGATGACTCCTGCATTCTCTCAATTCCGGCGGGAATAGATGTGCATTCGCGAGTTCCTGAAGAAATCGCGGTAAGTATTTTGGCTGAAATCATTCAAATCCGTCGGCAGACTCAGTCGACTGCTGTAAGGATCTCATCCCTTCTAAATACAGAGGTAATCGATCCGGTTTGTCATATGACGGTGAATCTTTCTGAGACTCCATACCAAGCAGTCTTTGGGGACAAAACATGGGGATTTTGTGCGCCATCTTGTCGGGAAGCATTTTTACAAGATCCAGAACGCTATGTTCACCATAAGGAGGCATGAACCGATGAAAACGTATCAAGGCATTGTCGTGATGGACGCTCCCTTGAATGTGGTTTGGGATTTTGTTCAAGACCCCGATGCAATAGGACGCTGTATGCCGGATGTCGTCGAATATCAGGTATTAGATGATCGCCATTTGCATGCCAAAGTGCGGGTGGGGGTAGGACCTGTTCGCGCAGTTTTTGATATGAACGCCGCCATTGAGTTATTGCCTGAACCGTACCACGCTCGCTTAGATGCTCAAGGAGGAGGCATGGGCAGTGGTTTTCATCTTCTGAGCACAATGCATATTACACAAGAGTCAGGGCAGGTATCCCTCAATTGGATTGCGGATGTCAGTGTCAGTGGACCCCTTGCGACCTTAGGGGGGCGGTTGTTGGATAATCAAGTGAAAAAAATTACAGAACAGGTCTTTGAAAATATTCGGCAAGGGGTTGCGGCTCAGTTAGCCGAATAGCCGAGTAAAGGAGAATATGGGTGAATGGGTGCGAACTGTGGATTCAGCAATTAAACCAAGCGGGATATGTTGCGGACGAGATGCTGTCCGCCGTGTGTTATGCCGTAGACCGTTTACGCCGTCCTTTGCTCGTGGAAGGTCCAGCGGGTGTCGGGAAAACCTTTTTGGCGAAGGCACTGGCCCAGTGCCTTAACAAGCCGTTGGTCCGTCTGCAATGTTATGAAGGACTTGATGCCTCCCAAGCATTGTACGATTGGAATTATGCCAAGCAACTGTTAGCAGCACATAGTGCTGGAACAACAACCGTTGTCGATGATTTCTACCGCTGGGAATATTTATTGGAGCGTCCATTACTCAAAGCCATTCGTCTTCAACCCGCGCCTGTCCTACTGATTGACGAAGTGGAACGAGCCGACGAAGAGTTTGAAGCGCTACTACTGGAACTCTTGGGTGAATTTCAAATAACCATCCCTGAACTTGGAACGATTACTGCACAGGAGCCTCCATGGGTTGTGTTAACGTCTAATCGTACGCGAGACTTGTCCGACGCTTTGAGACGGCGTTGCCTTTATTTATGGTTAGATTATCCGACGCCAGAACGCGAATTGGCCATTATCCATCAACATGTTCCACATTTGTCCTTAGATATTGCCAAACGTGTCGTCGCGGCGGTAAGAACTTTACGAGGATGGAATTTGCTAAAACCTCCTGGCCTTGCGGAATCAATCGACTGGGCCCGGATGTTGGCGGAATTTGATGGCGAGGGATATTCGGAGAGTACGGTGCGGTGGACTCTGTCGAGTGTGCTGAAGACCCAAGATGATTGGATTGTGGTCGAAACACGGGGGATTCGAGCATTATGGACGGAGTGAGGGTTGACCAGTTTTCCCGTCGCCTAGAAATGCAAGTGATAGAGTTTTCACACTTTCTAAGGCAGCATGGATTTCATCCGGCGGTGAGTGAGACAAAGGCCGCCCTGCAATTATTTTCTGCGTCGCCGATAGAGCACGCTCAAGATTTGCTGAGAATGTGGCGACCCGTGTTTGCGAAGACAGCAGAGCAATGGGAAATATTTCCTAACCTGTTTCAGCGTTTCTTTTATCCGGAAAGGCCTCGGTTGACGGTACCAGAACGTATTCAAGAAAGCGCTGATGACGTGTTGTCAACGCCTGGTCAAACACGCGTGCGAGGCGAATCAAAAAATCCCTCTCCTGCTCTGTTTGCCTATAGTCCGCGTTGGGGAAGCCCTTGTATTTTGTCTCCAGGACAGGATGTGCCCTATCATGAAATGAAACATTGGACGCACCATATTGCGCGTTATTGGGCAACGAAAACTGGGCCGTGGCGTGGCAAAAGTTCCCGGGGACGTAAATTGAATTGGCGCGCTACGTTCCAAACTGCTTTCCGCCACGGCGGAGACCCTGTAAAGTGGCTTTGGCACCCTCGTAGACAAGAACACGCGCGGATTGTCGTATTGCTAGACGTTTCCGGATCGATGCAGGCTTATGTGCCTTTCTATTTAGGCCTGATATGGCAACTGATGCGTGAGGGCAGTCGGGTGGAATGTTTTTTATCAAGTAATCAGATTAAGCGGGTGACGCCCTTTTTACGTCGAAGTGGACCAGGTGGGCCACCCGTGGCTGATGCGCATCAGCTGGGAGGAGGGACACGATTAGGATGGGCTTTCTCATCGTTATTGCACGACTATTCTCGGTTGTTTACTCGGCGAACGACCTTTCTTATTGCGTCAGATGGATTTGACACAGGAGATTTGTGGTTGCTGGCTCAATCTTTTCCCGTTCTAGTTCGTCTTACTCAGCGTGTGGTGTGGTTTAACCCGTTATTATTATTGCCAGAATATACTCCCCAATCGGCTGCTTTAAAAATTGTATTGCCTTACGTCGCGGAACATGTTGGAGTGGCCGACAGTTCCTCATGGATTCATTACGTGCGTACGTGCCTGCAATGACTAAGGGAGGGATAGACAGTGTCGTCAATTCAAGAGGCGCGGAATTTGTGGACACTAATAACCGATGCAGAGGTATCGGAACAAAGGGCGGTCTTGGCTACCTTAGTAAGGGTGAATGGATCGGCATATCGCCGGCCCGGGGCCAAAATGGTGAAGCGAGAGGATGGCAGAATGCAAGGTACCTTGAGTGGAGGATGTCTTGAAGGCGATTTATTTCTCCATGCCCAACGTGTTATGAAGACCCATGAACCATGTCTGCAGCATTATGATCTGACTGAAGATGACATGTGGGGCTTGGGTATTGGATGCAAAGGGCGTGTAGATATATGGCTAGAGCCGATCCGTTTATCTGATCCGTTTTGGACTGCATTTAATGAATGTGTACACCGCGAAGAACCCGTGATTTGGGGAGCAGAACTTCCTTCAGGACGCCGTTTTCTTTTTTCTACCGCTACACAGTGTGGAGAAGTTCCTCCGTGGGCCTCGGCGATCTTCGCATCATCCGAGAACAAGAGGGACACCGGGTTTTTCGACGGATTTTGGTGGGATCTCATGAAGCCCCCTACACGGTTGGTTATTGCCGGTGCTGGCCATGACGCCGAGCCTGTTGCCCAGTTGGCCCGACAGGTCGGCTTTGCCGTGACAATTGTAGATCCTCGGCCTCATGTCAATAATGATCGCCATTTTCCCCAGGTCATACATTGTCTCACTCTGATGACCCAAATAAATCCGGATACCTTAACGGGGGCTTACTGGGTTATTATGAATCATCATCAACGCCGTGATGAAGAAGCGCTGACACTTGCAGCGGCTTCCCATCCTCAATTTGTTGGGGTGTTAGGACCGTTGGCCAGGACATTGGAGATGCTGACAAACGTGGGACTCACTCCTCATGATCTGCCGTTACACGCACCCGTCGGACTAGATGTTGGCGGTGAAACTCCTGAAGAAGTGGCAGTCAGTATTGTGGGAGAGCTAATGGCTAGCCGGAAGGGCACTAAAGGAGGCACCCTACATGGACGTGAACATGTCCATTCATGAGAGCGTAGCGATGATCCTCGCGGCAGGGTTTAGTACGCGAATGGGACAACCCAAAGCGTTATTGCCGTGGGGGGAGGGGACCGTGCTAGATCATGTGATGGGCCAAGCCCGGCAAGCCGGCGCTCAGACCCTGGTGGTGTTAGGGTTTGAGCCCTCTTTTCCCATCACCGGAGACTGGGTGAGGAATGTTCATGCATCTCAGGGGATTGCCAGTTCCATTCAATGCGGATTAACCTGGATTCGAAGGCATAAAGGCTTGGCCCCTGTGCTCGTCCTTTTAGCGGATCAACCCTTTGTGACCTCAGATGATATTCTGTGGACATGGAAGCAATTTGTGGCGCGTTCAGCAGATGTTCACGCCGTGAGGCCGCTTTATGAAGGTCTGATAGGTCACCCTGTCATTTTTGATGCGGCCTTTGATGCTGCTATTTTTCAGTTAGAAGGAGATAGGGGGCTCGGTAAAATCTGGAATACACGCCCTGATACCTTAAGCCTAAAGGCGCCGCCTTTGCTGTCACGACCTCATCCGAGTTTTGATTTGGATACACCAACCGACTATGCTCGGGCCTTGTCCCTAAGAAAGTGGAATCAAGAGCCCAACTAACCCCATTTTCCCAAAGACAATAAGAGACAGTAAGAAGATTAGTGATGTCGCGCGGGGAATTTGATGGCTTCACGATTTTTCTTTAGTCCCTCATGTTGTTTCCTAGGGCTTGATTTTCCCTCAAAATTCTTTAAGGTCCCTGCACAAGAAAACAAATGATTATATAGTGAGAGTTGACGAGGGAATATGCGCAGGAAGGGAAAAGGGAAATGAAGGACGTCGTATGGATGCGGAGGGGATTGCTTTTGGGTGTGGCTCTTGTCACCACAGCATGCGGGGGCCATTCACTGAGCACAGGGGGTCCTGGACCAACATCCAGTGTACCGTCAAACCATTCGCCGTCCCGTTCTCTTTCACAATCTTCTCCTTCGCATTCTGTCTCAACGTCATCACCTTCCCCGTCTTCACCCTCTTCCAGTTCTCCCACCTCTCCGTCCTTTTCATTGTCGTCAAGTCCAGTCCCATCTACGCAGACCGTAACGCTACCGGTAGCCATCATCACTCCCAGTTTTGGAGGGGGCGTGGTGACATTTCATTATCCCAAGGCCGTGGCAGTAACAGCCCCGGTACAGTGGGCGTCTCAATTGCAAGCAATAGGGGCTTTGGGCTTTGTGATCCTCACTCCCAAAGGATGGTCGGGCACCGCACAAGAAGGCGCTGATGGCTCAAAACGCATTGTGTTATATCCTCCGGGCGGTTCCGCTCAATATGGTCCCCGCATCCTTCTAAACACTTCGGGCGGGTGTGTGGGCTGTGCGTGGTATCTAGCCGCCCCTTATTTTTCATGGGTACGCCAGCATTTTGCCAGCGCAGGCTGGGGAACCTATCAGGGACCTGTGATTTCAGGATATCCTCTCGCGGCGGATTTAAGGGCGTACCGTGCTCCTAATACGCAAACGGGTTACCACGTCAACGGGATTGTCTATGCACCCTTTATAGAAAATCCTAATGGCAATGATCAAGTCATGTTTCGCCAAGCCGAAACGATATTGCCTCCCGGTGAGCATTCTTTAGCAACCGTGATTTTGAACAATCTCTTACCACAATTAGAAAATCCCCAGATTTGAAATGGGGTCTGTGCTGGGTTTAGAAGTTGCCTTGTCGTAAGGAAATTTCTTGGAGCCAGGGGACACATCTTTATCATCTGTGATAAAGTTCATATTTTTAGTTATACTGTAGAAAAAGTCAATCGAAAGATCTATATTGTTAATAATTCAATTACTAAATTTACAATTGAGGTGCCAAGATGATTGCGTCTCTAAGAACCGTCGGGTTTCGTTGGCTGTGGTTAGGGCAGTTGTTATCCCAATTTGGCAATGCAGTATTTTTGATCATGGGGTTTTGGGTCATCCAGCTTAAAAGCCCATTTTTATTAGGGATTGCGGGGCTGGCCATGGCCATTCCCCAAATATTAGCGGTAATTGGCGGAGCGGTGGTAGACCGTTTTGATGCTAAGCAGATCATGTTATTAACCGATTTATTGCGTGGAACGGCGGTTGCCGTGGGCCTCGTAATTATCGCCCTCGATCCGCAAGCCAGTCCTTATATCATTATCACCGTCATTGGGGTGAATGCCTTAGGCACCGCATTTTTTCGAGGTTGTCCCAAGCTTCGTGGAATTTCGCTAGCGCATCCTTTCTCGTGATTTATCCGATTTGCTCGGTTTTTTGTTCCGGCGTTTTGGAACACGTGGCTTTTAAGGCCGTTTGCAACACGGGAATCTCGCGATAGCCGGGGATCCGCGTCAACGTGTCTTCGATAAAAAAGCTCGCCGACGCCATCCACCGTAAGACTTGTTGCCCATTGGTCCAATGTTTGACATTTTGCGCATGAGTCCGCAATTGACTGTTGATGGATTCCAGGGCATTGGTGTTCGCCAACGTTTGGCGCAAGAGGCCCGGAAGGCCCAATCGATGGACAGTTAAGGTTTCGGCGAGTCCTTCCCGAAGGCTTCCGGCGGCACCGGGATGGTCCCGTTCCAGCTCTTTCGCGAGTGCTTCTAATGCCTGTGCGGCTGTGTCCGCATCCGGTTCTTGATACGCTTTCCGTAAGCGCTGGCGGATCCGATTTTCGGCTGATTTCGGCAGGTGGTCGAGCACATTCCGTTGCTTGTGAATTTGGCAGCGTTGGATGAGGACTTGGTCTCCCCAGACGTCGTGCACGGCTTTGGCTAAGGCCTTGGCGCCATCGATAACCACGAGTAATCCCTGCGCGGCCGTCAGGCCGCGGGTGATGAGATCCTGCAATAAGGCCATGACCACGGTATGATTTTCTGTCGCCCCTTCGACCAATCCCAAGACGCGTTTGTGACCGTCCGCATCAATCCCTAAGGCGCCTACCACCAGATGGTCCGCTACACGCAAACCATCGATCATCACCACCACCCACGTCCGGTCATCCAATCGGCGCTGGAGGAAGCGGTCGAGAGCCTGTTGGGTGGCTTGGATAAAGCGGCGGCTCACCGTGCTTTTGCTGGGGCCTGGCTGCTCCATCGCGGCTTCAAAGGCTGCATCGGCATGGCGCTGTTGGCGGCTCGCTAAGCCATACAGCATGCGTTCCAGTACGGCTTGTGTCGCCAGCGTCGGGTCCTGAAACTGATGGTAGGTGTCTAACGGAATTTCCTCCGAGCCATCAGCGGCCCGCACCCGAGGGTGTGGAACGGAGATTTTGCGATCCCCCAAAAAGACACTGCCGACTTCGGTCCCGTGTCGGACCGCTTGGCGTTGCGGATCATGACGGCCTTTAGGTCCTGCCAACTGCTCCACCTCGGCCGCCATCATCTGTTGCAAAACCTGCAATCCGACCCGGATCGACAGCGCCAATAATCCGTCTTCGGCATCCTGGAGGATGTCCACCCACGGCACCGTCACCGACTGTTCGGGAAGCGATTTTTTCTTTATACTGGTAGTCACTAGCGATTCCTCCTCAAGATGGGTTCAGACCTCTCTAGTAAACCAGAGAGCCATCAGGATCGCTAGTTTCAATTTCTACGAAAAATGGGGCATTCTCCATTTTTTGGTCCGGCGGAAGCCGTGGTGTTGCCCCTTCTCGTTCCGGATCAGGATTTGGCCGCTGCCAATGGACTCTATTCACTCACCTCCCAGATGACTTCAGCCATTGGCGCAGGAATTGGCGGGGCAGCGATTGCGACCGTGGGAATTTTTGCGGTCTTTGGGTTTGACTTGGTCTCATTTTGGTTTAGTGCCCTCGCCATTTTCATCATGACCCGGTACTCCAGACCTTTAGGGCAGAAACCTACCGTATCAACTGAGACCAAACATCCTTTTGCCGGGTTTCGGGAAGGCTGGAAAATGATTACGATGATGCGCTGGTTTGTCACGTTATTACCCCTCATTTTGTTAACCAACTTTACCTTTGCTGGGGGCTTGATTCTGTTGCCCTATTGGGTCCATCACGACCTGCATTCGACAGCATTTTGGTATGGTCTTACCGATGGTGCTTGGTCATTAGGGATGATGATTGGAAGCCTCAACGCGGGTTGGTTGAGTCGGTTTTCCTTAGAAAAAACGATTAGTGTTTCGGGGATCCTCCAAGGGTGCATGATGGCGGCATTTGCTTTTACGCATGCGCCAGGCGTTGACATGGTGTGGCTTTTTATCGGAGGGGTCTGTAATGGATCTACCAATGCTCTGATATTTACCATGCTGCAGCGTTTAATTCCTGAGGCCATTCGTGGCCGCACGTTTGGTTTGCTGATTACGATTGTGACCGCAGCGACCCCGCTTGCGGTATTTTTGGCGGGAGTATCCGTCAGTATTATCCCGACGATTTGGTGGTACCTGGCCATGGCTATCACCGATGTGGCCTTTGGCCTTTCGTTATGGCGGGTGATCCCCAAGAATTTGGATGGTTCATCTGGAACGGTTTTGGCCCCCGAGTCATGAGATGAGACCCCGCGGCATAAAAAGTGCCCAATGGCACTTGTGAAGAGGGAGGGCGAAAGCATAGGGTAACAGCAGGCAATAAAAACGGTATGGGGGAGAGGGATAAACAATGGACAATTTACAGGGCATTCAAAAAGAGGATATTATCGCGATATTGAAAGCCAACCGCGAGTTGGGACCGGATTATGACGAACATACGGCAGATCAATTGCTTCGTCTCATCCAGCACAAGATCTCACCTACCGTTTCCGCTGAGAACGACTTAAAGGCATCTGTACCCATGAAGAGGCGGCATAAAGAACGTGGACCAGCAGGCACTGTCACGTCTGTATTGGCCTTATCGATTCCTTTACTGGCGATAGCGCACGGCTCAACGATTAGTATCATCGGTGTCTTAGGATTAGATGCCTTCATTATCTCAGGCATTTTGTTTCGAAAAACGTCTTAGGCGCTTGTGTTACGCCAACTCTTTGGGTGATGACCCTATAGGTAAACGGGTGGGATAGAACTGTAACTTATTCGGTTCCGCACGAATATGCTTAATCGTGAATGAGGGACGAAGCCGGTAACGGCTTATGACCCGTGGGTAGGCTCCACAGCGGTATGGCGAAGAGACTTAAGCTAATAGCTGCTCCCAAAAAATCTGAAAGGGCAAATCCCACGAGGGCTACCAGGGTGTGGCCCGTAATCACCAAAGAACCAAAGAGTAATACGCCAAGAAGACTTCCTAAGCGCCCTAGAAACTCGGCCATGCCTTGTCCGGACGTATGAATACTGGGGCGAAAGAGAAGCGAGGGGATGAGGACGGTCGTTTTATCTGGACCTGCGGATCCCCAAAACAAGGCACCCGTGAGCAGGGCTATGGCAATCCAGTGGGACCAATGCGCCCCAATCGCTACGCACGCACCAGAAAAACTTAAGGCACGCAGGCTAAAGGTTGCAACCTGCCATTTGACAGGACCCATTATCCGAACAACCTGTATTGTTACGAGAAAGGCGGGTAAGACCAAAAATTTGATGACCGTGGGTCCCCACGGTGCGGCCGATGGCATTAATCCGAGCAAGAGTGAAGGTAAAAACAAAGCCAGACCTTGCCCACTAATTTGGTGCAGGGCCCAAGGTAGGCCGGTTTTTACGACATGAGTGCGGGTCTTGGAGGTCCGCAGCGATAGCATCCAGCGGGCATAATTTTTTACCCGGTATTGCTGCCAGACAAGGCTTTCAGGCAATTGCCGTCGTCCTAAAGCCAAAGGAATCACCCATAAGATCCCGAGAACAAAAGGCAGGCGATACAGCTTCAAGTGCTGAGCCAATGCATCGACGGCGTAAGCGAGCCATTGACCGAAGTCTCCTAGTCCTAGCACGGCGATGACCATGCGTGAGCGGTTGCCGAGTTCGACGATGTAAGGAAAGATGATGGCAAAATCGCTCCCTAGTCCAATTCCTAAAAGGACTCGTGCCGTAATAAGAGTAAGGGGTGAAAAAACAAATAGGACAGCAACACTGCTAAGGAAAATGATGAGCCAGTTCCATCGCAAGATGGTTGCGCGGCCGACACGGTCACTCAGCATGCCCAACAAAAGACCACCTACCGCCATTCCTACGAGCGGCGCGGCATTAATTAAGGATAACGTGCTGGGATGAAGATGCCAAATCCGGTGAAAATGATGTAATAATCCGGATGTGAGCGTCAGATTATAGGTCGCGACTAACACGCTGATAAGAGAAAATGTAAAAATGATCCTATGCGTGTTATTCATCGGCGGGCTTATGAAAATCAAAGACTATATGCTTCGTAATATCCAGTTGCTGACTCAACTCCTGAACATTTTTCATGGTGGTTGTCCAGGCACTCTGAACCTCCTGAAAACGGGTTTTAAGATCATTATACACTTGAAGCATGGCTGTGGTAGGAGCTCCGTAAGTGGCTTGTACCCAGCGGGCTAAGGATGTGAGTTTGCCATTCAGTTGGATGGGATAGTTGAGCAGATCTTTGGCACTGAGGGCCTTATATTGGTTTAATTGGTTGCGTAAGTGGTCTATTTGATCGAGAAGCTCCTGATACAGTGCCTGTGATTCTGATCCCTCAATGAACCCCTTTTGCTGCCAGCTTATAAGAGTTTCTTTCACGGTGGTCATATCTTTGAATAGTCGATGAACAGCCGTTAACGTATTGCCGATGTTCATTAACAATTGCCAACGCTTTTCTAAGTCGGAAGCCCGGGTATGGGGAAGGGGAACCAGCTCGAAGGTGGTACTCACCTCTTCTGTAGGAGTGGTTAAGGTCACGCTATAGAGTCCAGGCGGAGCTAGCGGCCCTTTCATACGGCCGCCGCGAAAGACCGCTCCCTCGAGATTTTCGGGATCTGGATAACGACAAGACCATGACCAGCCATGTGTCCCCTTAACGGTTGGGAGGCTTTGGGTTTCGTCCGTGGTCGTAATGGGATTTCCGCGCGAATCCTTGACGGTAATACGAAGGTGTTCCACGTTGACTGGTAGCTGGTAATAGACATAGATGCCGTCTTCAGGATTACGTCCGGCATCAGGGAATATGGGGCGCTTTTCTTGCAGTTTCCACCGGGTGGTATAGGGTCCCGTAGAAACAAAACCTTCGGACTTATCCTCCGTGGGTAGACGTGCAGGCTCTGGCCATATAAAATGTGTCGGCGCCACTGCGACCTGTAAGTGATCAGGATCTTGCGTGGGAAATACGCGTAAGGGCGTGATATCATCGAGAACCCAAAATGATCGTCCATGGGTGGCAGCCACTAGCGAATTGCCCGCAATAGCTAAATCATGCACCGGCACGAGTGGCAATTGATGGTTAAGGGCAAGCCAGTGATTTCCTCCGTCACGAGAATAAAAAACGCCACATTCCGTGCCTGCGAAGAGAAGATGGGGATTGAGCGGATCTTCTCGCACAATGCGCATAACCGCGTCAGAGGGAAGATCAGAGTGACAAGGGGTCCAGCTGTGCCCATAGTCGTCCGAGCGCCATATATACGGTGTGAGATCATCGAGCTTGTAGCGGTTAGCAGCAACATAAACGCGGCCGGGGACGTGATGGGAAGGTTCAATACCACTAATAAACGCCCAAGCGGGAATTTCTGGCGGGGTAACGTCGTGCCAAGTTTTTCCTCCATCTTGGGAACAATGTACCCGGCCATCATCTGATCCTGTCCAAATTTCTGTTCCCGCCAATGGGCTGACGGCAATGACACTGAGTGTCCCAAAATATTCGACGCTGGTATTATCTTTGGTAATGGGTCCTCCTGATGGCACCATTTTGCTGGTATCTGCTCGTGTCAGATCAGGACTAATGGTCTCCCAAGATTGTCCTTCATCGACACTGCGGAAAACCACTTGCGCTCCCGCATAAAGGGCATAGGGAGGATGCGGATCGATGGCGATAGGGAATGTCCAGTTAAACCGGTAACGAAGATGGCTCGCTCCATGGCCAGCTTGATCTTCTGGCCAGGGCGTAATGACACGCGTGGTTCCTTCATGTTGGTCGTAACGCGTTAACAGACCATAGTTTCCGGCAAAGATGATGTGATTATGGGCCGGATGGACGACAATGTAACCGCTTTCTCCGCCACCGACTTCGGTCTGTTCCGCTACCGTGATCGCCGCTTTAAAACTGCGGAGCGGTACGGAAATGCTGCTGTTGTCCTGCTGCGTACCATAAACGCGGGGTGGAACCTGGTGATCGACGGCCAAATGATAGAATTGTGCGGTGGGTTGATTTAAGATAGTCGACCATGACTTCCCCCCATCCAGGCTAACGGCTGCACCGCCATCATGGCCATTAATCATGCGCTGGGGATTGTGAGGATCGATCCAAAGATCATGATGGTCGACATGAGGGGTCGGAACACTTTCAAAATGTCGTCCAAAATCGAGCGAACGTAAAAACTCAAAATTAAGGACATAAACCGTGCCAGGTGACTGGGGATCGGCAAAGATGTGACTAAAATACCACGGGCGTTGGCGGACTTCAGGGTCATGCGTAGCCACCTCCCAATGGTCGCCCCCATCATGAGACACAAAGATCCCGCCTTCAGCGGCTTCAACCGACATGTAAAGAAGATCTTCTTGGGCGCCTGATGCACTAATTCCTATGCGGCCCAAGGGGCCCTGGGGAAGACCTGGGGCTTTGGTGAGATTGGTCCATGAGTTTCCTCCATCCTCACTTCGCCACAACCCACTTCCCGGCCCACCAGAGGTGAAACTCCACGGCTCGCGTTTAACTTGGTACATGGCTGCCCAAAGGCGGCGCGGATTAAAAGGGTCTAAAACCAGGTCCGTGGCACCGGTTTCCGGATTTAGATACAAGACTCTTTCCCAATTGCGTCCTCCGTCGCGGGTTCGAAATACGCCCCGTTCGGTATTCGGGCCAAACGCGTGACCAATAGCCGCCACATAAACCCAATCGGGTTGGGTAGGATGAATACGAATGCGAGCAATATGACGGGAATCGCTTAAACCAAGCGATTCCCAGTGCCGCCCCCCATCAGACGTGCGAAAAACTCCTTGCCCATGGGTGACATTGCCCCGCAAGCAGGCTTCACCCGTTCCCACATAGAGAATGTTAGGATCTGTAGACGAGATATCTAAGGCCCCGATAGACCATGCGTTTAAGCTGTGGTCGCTAATATTGTACCAGCTTATGCCGGCATCTGTGGTTTTCCAGACACCGCCCGCAACAGCCCCAAAATAAAAGGTGTGAGCATTCGATGGGTGAGCGGTAACCGCAACAACCCGTCCACCCCGAAAAGGGCCGATCGAGCGCCACGCCATCAATTTCTCCATAGCCAAAAACACCCCCTTTGATGTCAACTGACTACTTGGTTAACTGCCAGTCCCAACAATTCCAGGTGTCTACGGACCAAGGATTAGGTTGATACCCGGACATATTGATTGAGGCCGACACACCTTGGGGACTGTAATAAAAGAGATCCGGGAGGTCATTATGCAGGATTTGTTCGACACGGAACAGGTATGGGCGGCGTTGGGCTTCTGTGACGAGCGTGCTTTGGGCTTGGAGTAAGGAGGTTACCGCCGGATTATTATAAGCGCCAAAGTTTTCAGCACCTCCTGGCTCGTACATGACTTGGGGACGGACCCCGGGATCAAGTCCTTGTCCGTATTCATACTCGGCTAAGTCCCACGGTTTCCCATCGGGCAGTATTGTGCCGAAAAACTCGTTGGCAGGGTAGTTACGAATGACTAAATTGATACCGACTTGTTTGAGCCAGAATTGCAACAAGCGTTCTGTCGCATCGCGGTAAGGGTTACCGGCAGTAGTGGAATAGATCAGGGTTAGTTCTTGCCCATTTTTGGTGCGAAAGCCGTTGGAGCCCATCTTCCATCCGGCTGCCGTCAATAACGCATCCGCTTTTTGGGGGTTATATGGATACGGTTTGATTTGCGGGTCATAGGCCCACGCATCAGGCGGTTGATCGGCTCCAACTAGCGTTGCATGCCCCATCCAAACCTTAGAGACCAGGGCGGGCCTGTCGATGGCATATTCTAGCGCTTGCCGCACCTTGACATTGTCTAAAACGGGATCGCGCATATTCACGACGGCCATTTCTTCATTGGGGGCCGAGGTAAAGAAGACTTTAGCACCGGAAATGGCTGATAAGGGTTGTGCTTGTTCAATAGGAGCAAAATAGTAGACATTAATCGCATGCGACTGGGCATCGGCCAACAAGGTATTCTCATTGGGAATAACCTTGAAGACGATCTGACTGGCTTTAGGCTTAGGTCCCCACCAGTAGGGATTACGTTGCACAGTAATGGCGACTCCGGGCACCCAGCTTTTGAACATAAAAGGTCCATCACTCACTGACGGGTCCACATTAAAATGAGCGGTGTTCACCTGGCTGGCAGGAATATTCTTAAAGACGGAGTAAGGCAAAATGCCGGGACTACTTCCTGTAAACACCGTATCGATCAGAGGAGCAAATGGCGCATTTAAGATGAGTTGGAAGCTATAGGGACTCAATATCTTAAAAGTTTTGACATCCGACCAACCCAGTTTTGTGACAGCATTGACGGCCGGATTGGTTATCAACTTATAAGTTTCCCATACATCTTTACTTGTGATAGGTTGTCCATTTGACCATTTCAAGCCTTGTTTGAGATGGAACGTATACACTAAACCGTTAGCGGAAATCCCGCCATTGGCCACAGTGGGAACGACGGTTGCAATATCGGGTTCTAAGGTACCATTGGGTAAAACCTGAAATAGATTGTGAAACATGGAGGTTTTGACAATTGCAGAGAAGGTCATATTGGGTCCCAAGATCGGATTTAAGTTATCCGGCTCTTCAAAAATTCCGTCAACCACCGTACCATTGGCAATGACAGCCGCCTTGCTTGTGGTCGTCCCTTGCGACGTCGTCGTGGAAGGGGAGCCGCATCCTGCCGCAATAGCTGATAAAGTCAGACCAGTCGCTAACCATGTAAGTGGACGTTGTATGGACAACTTGGGTTCACTCCTTGAGTTCAGATGATAGAATACGGAAGTCAAAATATTCTTTAAACTTACTCGATCATGTGTCTTGGGATTTAACGAACGTCTAATGCGTGACGTAACCCATCACCCACCATATTTACGGACAAGATCACGAGGAATATCATTAATCCCGGAAAAAATGCCATCCAGGGCGCGGTGGTTAAATAGGTTTGTGCTTGATTTAGCAGATATCCCCAAGAGATATTAGGGGGCTGCAAACCTGCGCCCAAAAAACTCATGGTGGACTCGGTCAATATGGCTTGACCCACAAGCAGTGTGGCATTCACAATGAGTGGCGGCAAAGCATTGGGAAGAATATGGCGAATAATAATTCGGCTGTCTGTCATGCCCATCGCCCGGGCGGCTTCCACAAAATCACGTGATTTGAACGTGAGAAATTGACTCCGCAAGATACGTGCAGGGAACATCCACGCTGTGAGACCAATTACCAGAACCACTGTAACCGGATGAGGTCCGGTGAGCGCGGTGACAAGTAGAATAATAAAGAGTACGGGTGTGGATAACGCCACATCGGTAAGCCGCATGAGGATGCCATCAATAATGCCACCGTAATAGCCTGCGGTCGAACCAATCGCAGTACCTACTGTAATAGCCACAACCGCACTAAAAATTCCCACCGCTATCGAGACACGTCCTCCATAGAGGACCTCTGTAAATAGGTCAATTCCTACATCGTCAGTGCCCATGAGGTGATGTAAGCTGGGTGGAGCTAACAGTGCATTCAGGTCGGGTGCATTTAAGGGATACGGAGCTAGCACTGGTGCAAGAATCGATGCTAATGTGATAACGGTCAATAGCGCCAATCCCAATAATGCGGGTCGATGTGTTTTGAACCGGGCTATAAAACGATTAGATGGTGCCTTCGTCTCAGATTGTGAGTCCTTGACATCATCAAGAGAGGCATCAAGCATTGGTAGCGACATGATGAGAATCCTCCGGGCTATTGGTATAAGACACGAATTCGTGGATCCAAGACGGCGTATAAAATGTCCGCCAAAATATTGGCAAAGACAATGACAACCGACAAAAACGAGACGATCACCAGAAGCACGGGGTAATCGCCCTGCGAGAGTGCTTGAATAAACAAACGGCCCATTCCTGGCCATGAAAAGATCGTCTCGACCACGACTGAACCGCCAAACAAGTAGGCGGTATCGAGAACCATGACCGTAATGACAGGTAACAAGGCGTTGCGCAAGGCGTGTTTCCAAATCACGACATGTTCTCCCACACCTTTGGCCCGAGCGGTGCGAATATAGTCCTGGTTTAGCACGTCTAACATGGCAGCACGGACATAGCGACTTTCTTGCGCAACAATATAAAACGCCAGGACAGTTGCCGGGAGAATTAAATGGCGCAAAGCATCTGCTATAGAAAATGGTTGCCCAGAACTCAAAATGCCGCCGGAGGGTAGCCAGTGAAGATCCACAGAAAACAGAATTATTAGAAGCAATCCGAACCAAAACGCAGGAACAGCAATGCCCACGTAGCTCAGGGTGGTGAAAAGGTGATCCCATTTGGATCGGTAGTGAACAGCACTATAGACTCCAATGACAAAGGCGGTAGACGTGGCTAACAAAAATGCGGCTCCCATTAATTCTAAAGTAGCCGGTAACCGTTGCAACATCATTTGCGTGGCCGGCAGTCCATAGATGTAGGAATACCCAAAGTTGCCATGCAGTGCGCCTACAAGCCAGTGCCAGTACTGTACATATAAAGGCGCTGTCAATCCTAGGTTCACGGCCACTTGGTGCAGTTGAGCAGCAGTGACTCCCGGTTGATTTCGGTAGAGGGCTAAAGGACCGCCGGGGAGTATGTGAACCAGGGTAAACATCAAAATACTAATGCCAAAGAGCACAGGAATGGACTGGGACAGGCGACGAACTAAGAAAGTTCCCATTTTGCTTCTCCCTCAAAACGATGTGATGGACTAGATGTCTTTGCCTAGATCTGTTCGATCTGTCGTCGAAGTTATTCGCTTGATTCACACATACGCCTGAGAGCTATTTCACCATCTAAATACCGCGTCATGGTACCCCACCCCCATCCGGGTGATGTGTATAACCTGCTTGGTCTTGGTTGTGTGGTTGTCAGCATTGTTTGGACAGTGAAGAAAAGGTGACAATAAATCGGTTCATTAGGAGAAAATCATACGGATTGTAGCGAAATTATGACATATCTCCCGCAAAAAATGAATAGATATACCATGATTTTGGTCATTTAACCAAATTGGTAGGAATTGTGATCAGGAAATGACTTTATTTTGAGCTGTCTTGTGAACATGAGATAGATTGTGTTGGCCATGGATTGGAAATGCATTGTATAAAAGAGAAATTTTACCGAATCCGACAACATTTGAGAGGAGTTTGGAGGATTCTCGTCGAATTGTCCATACGCATCGTAAAACCTCACATGATAGAGCAATCACATGATAAAGAAAGAGGATTAGAGAGCCGATGGGGAATCCTGGGGAATGGATATTTGGGCTCATTCATGCAGCCGGTGGAATAAACACCTTTGGTGCTGAATATGTTTGGACTCTGTTTTTTGGGACCGTTGCAGTAGGTATTTGGCGTATGTGGGCCGAGGGAAGAGTGTTTCGGGACGTTGGGAATTTAACTCAGGCTCTGGATCAAGCCCGTGATAAGGAACCCCGGATGCAATTGCAAGGGTGGTTTGCTGACCATCCGGAGTCTGTGCTCAAACCTTTATGGGACCAATACCGTCAGGCTCTTCAAATTCATGACGCGAGCGGGGAAGCGGCTGTAGTCGATCCCCTGCGCTATTTTTCTGAGTATGCTATTTTATATAATATTGCGCACCGCCGCATCACCGAGATTATTCCTACCTTGTTAACGATGGCGGGGATTTTAGGGACATTTTTAGGTTTGGTGGCCGGTCTTCATGGGCTCAACATCAATTCCTCGAGTAATTTGAGTTCGGGTATCGCGCAGCTCGTAGGGGGATTAAGTCTCAAATTTACCTCGTCAGTCTTCGGGATATTGTTGGCGTTGCTATGGATTATCGCGGACAAAATGATATGGAGTCCTAGACTCGAGAAGGCCGTCGTCGATCTCTTAGATCGTTTAGAAAAATTGTTTGAGGTGCCACCTGAGGAACTTTTGTTGCACCAGCTCACCTTACTTCAACAAGCTCAACGGGACGACTTAGCCACGCTCGTGACTGATGCGTTAATTCCCCAATTAGTCGGGGGTTTTCAAGATGCCCTTTATAAGACCTTGGTTCCGGAAATTCAGCACTTAGGTGTCAAAGAAGAAGAGACGGTGGCACGCTTAAATGCATTAGGTGAGGAATTGACCCGTGTCGCAGAAAATACGACCCAAGCTCAAATGACGGGTCTGGAACAAATTGCCCATACCTTTATTGATCAGGTCAGCATGCAAACCGTTGACTTGACACGATCATTGCATGAAGCGTTTGCTCAAACGGTCGATGTCCAGCACGAAATCCTCGACATTGCGCGTCAAGCATTTCAAGAAGCCCAGCGTAGTATGGAACAAGCAGAAAAGGTAAACCAAGTTCAACGCGATCTTTGGAATGAAAGTGCCGCCATTCACCGTGAGCTTCTCGATAGTGCTGGATACTGGTCACAATTTGTAGAATCCATGAAAGAGGTGACACAGGGCTTACCAACTCGTTTGGAGAATTTCTTTAGCCAATTGGAGACGCAATCTCGAGTTTTTGTCGAGCGATTCCAAAGTATTGAAGAGGCCATGTTAAGAGATTTTCACAGCGTGGTAACGGAAATGAAGGACGTCATGGAGGTCATCGAATCAGAAAAAATGATGTTGGCTGCCGCGCAGGAGCATTTTCAACATGAACAATTGCGGTTCGCTGATCAGATGTCTTTGGCTATCGATCGTTTTCCCACAGTGGTCGAAGAGTTGAAAACCGCAGTCCGGGATATCGAAGAGCAGGCGACTCAGGCCTTGACACAGTGGGCAACAGCCCTTAGTCATTATGGGGAATCGATGAGTCAAGCTTTATCCAATCATATGGAGGCATTTCATGAGCTTGAAACCTCAATGGCCGAGAAAATGTTGCAATTAACGGCGACTTTTGCTACCACGGCTCAGGCCTTCCAGAACTATGTGGAAAAGACCATGGATACGCTTCAGGAAAATCTTAGTACCGGGATTCATTATACCTTTTCACAATTTGACGACGAATTAGCGCAAGCCGTGGATTACCTCGCTAATGGTGTCAAAGTGATCGAAAGCGGTGTCAAAACTTTAGCGATTCCTGTTCAACAGGTTGATGAAGCGGCGAGGATCTTATTCCAGCATATGAACACTTTTTCACAAGCCATGAGCCGGATGCAATACCGGGAGACGCAAGACGAGGTGAATCGTTCATGATGGCAATGCGAAATCGAAGACGGCATAGGGAGCGGCCAACGAATGACTTCGATCACTGGATTATGTATTCAGACCTTATGGCAGGTTTGGTCTTGATGTTCATCTTATTTCTGGCGGTCAGTGTTTTAACTTATCATCATTTGTTACAACAAAAAGAAGCCCGGATTAATGCGCTATTAGGCGTCCAAACTGCCATTGTCCATTCATTGGAACAGGAATTTCAAAAATCACATTTGCATATGACGATTAATCCTAAGACTGGTGATATTCAATTCGCGAGCGATGTGTTTTTCGCGTTTAATTCTTACCAGGTATCGCCAGCGGGGGTAAAAAGCCTTAAATCGTTTATTCCCGCCTATATTTCGGTCTTGTTGAGTCCGAAATATCGGCACGACATTTCGGCCATTGTCGTTGAGGGGTATACAGACCGACAAGGGACCTACTTGTACAACCTCAATCTGTCGCAAGAACGAGCGTTAGCTGTTGTCGACACGATATTTAGCCCAGCATTTGGCTCCTTTCCTTATCAAACGGAGTTACAAAAATATATTACGGCCGAAGGGCGCTCTTTTAACGATCCCGTATATATTGATGGGCGCTATAGTGCCAAAGCGTCTCGACGGGTTGTATTTTCATTTAAACTGAATCAGACCCAAATTATGAATGCCGTGCAAAGCACGGTTAATGCGCCATGACAACGCCTAGTGGTTTTCGCTATGTTCCCGAAAAGCTTCAGCGAGTGCGCCAAGCATTAGCGAAGGTGTATCCCCAGCACCATGACAATGCCCGATTTCTGGCCGAAATACATAAGGGACGCTTGCCGAAATTGCTGGCACTTCTTGAAGGGATGTCTGAGAAGCAAATCTTGGAATGGGCAGAAACCATGGACCGCATTGATCTGTATGTGCTCATTCTCTTTTATACAACATTAGTACCGGCAGCCCTGCATTCAACCGTTCAACAACTCGTTAAAATACGGGGGGATGATCCCGCCTTAGCATTAATTTGGGAGCTATTTGTCGAATTTCCCGAAAGTGCGTATTTAGAACTGATGCGCAGTGTTATGAACCACATTGAACAATTTCCGTGGTGGTCCAATACGCCCCCGGCAATGGTTGAGGCGGCCCGGCTGGCGTTTCAAGACAATGAGCCGCTATCCACGTGGGCAGGGAGCTTACGCCAAGGGGCCTTGGATTATGACCTTCATGCTTTAGGCTTATCACAACAGAATATCTTGGCGCATGTATTGATGGCCCATGTCTTAATAGCCGCCACACCACCGATTTGGCAAGAGATTTTGGCCTCAAAGCATTTTTCATGGTCGAGTTGGAGTAGCCAGCTGGATGACAAATCCCGAGGGCGTGCGCAACAGGCCATGCGGTCCTACTTGTTAAACGTTCCCGTTGACCGGTTCGACGGGGATGTCATCCAGACCTTTCTTGGGAGATGGGGCAATCCCGAACTTCCCACAGAAGCGTGGCTCAAAGTCGGTAATGATGCGCGAGGACGTGTCCTACAGTGGTTACGTCTTCAGCGTCTGGCAGAATTCTTTAATCAAGACAATGCACGTTACCAGTTTTGGAAAGGGTATTTGGATCGCTGTCGGCACGTTGAAATATGGGAGGAAGATACACCGCGCTCTGCAGTGGTTCTTTATTTCGATAAGATTGTCGCTGTTGAATTTTCTTTTGTCGGGAATGCATGTTATATCTATTTACCCCAAGCCTTCGCTATTGTGAAGCGATACGCCGACAATAACGCCCTGAAACTGAAAGACCAGGATTTAGCTATTAACCGTTTATTACACAACGGAGCGTGGCCGGAACATTTTATGTGGGAGTTAGAACCCTATTTGGGTTGGCCCCATCGGTAGGTGAATTATGAATGGATCATAAAACACAGGCATTTCACACAGAGGAACATCCACTTCCTGAGGGTTTGGCGATTACACTTTGCTACCAGGACCAGGTACTGAGCCTCCCATTAGTGGGTTTGGGTATTCCCATGCGTCAATTAGTGAATGACGCGTGTTGGCCTAAATTGGCATTGTTAGACGAGCTATGGCATCAGCAACGCATTACTTCATATCAAGATGGTCAATATCTCTTGCCATGGACGGTTTATTTTACCCTAGGTGTCGATGATTTCGAGGGGACCCACTGGCCTGTACCCGTGAGACCTGGGGTGTCCTTATTTTCAACCGGGAGTATTACGCAGTCCCGGTTTCGCATTCGCGCCGATGTTCGCTATCAAGGCCATGAGGGAAACCTCTTGTTGTGGGGACGCCGTTATGGACCATGGATTGTCACCGATAAAGGGCCTGTGGTCATCGATGCTTTGACCTATCGGCTTCTAACTTTATTAGATCAACCTGTTCCGGTAGGCTTGGAAGAGAAAATGGCATGGGTGGCTGAGATTAAGGAAGTGGCCGGAACTCTTGGTGCAACTTTGGATACCTATTTAACCCGTGAAAATTATGTGTTGGTTGATGATTTTGAGATACAGCCTGTCCTTGATGATCCGGAACACTTGCACTGTGATGTGCAATACCATGATGAGCGTCTTGATGAAGACGTCTTACGTCAATTATCGAAGGCGGGAGGATATGTCGAAGCCCGCCATGGTGCCGAACGGCGGCGTATTGTTGCCAAGAAAGTGACCAAAGAGCGTGTGCAGCAACTGCGCACCCAGTTACCGCCGCTCTTTGGGCATCAAGTTCCCCAATTCCTCAAAAATCCCGAAGCGTTTATCCCCGAGAACGTTCCGATTGATCTGGCGCAATTCTCTGAACGGGTACGCGGCTTGAAACTCCGAATTTACCGGGCGCAACCTTTTGTCAACGGGCAAACGAATGATCGCGGCTGGTTCGAACTCCAGGCTGGAGTGCGCCTCGAACTGCCCAGTGAGGGGGAAGACAAGATCGAACCTGAGATCTTGTCCCCCGAAATGATTCGGGATTTGGCTAATCAAGCCGGAGAGGAGGATCGTTTTGTTCGATTTCAGGATGGTTGGATCGAGTTGCCGCATCATTACCGAGAAAGTGTCCAGGCTATTGAAGAAATTTCAAAACAGGGGCCCGTGGCACCACATCGTCTCCCCTATGTGTTAGATATTTTTACCAATCTCGAGGTCATTGATTTTAATCAACCCCTGCGTGAATGGATAGCCTTGGACGATGATGCCACAGCAATGGATGTACCGGTCCATTTCTGTGGGAACCTATTGTCTCATCAATGGGAAGGGTTTCAATTTTTGATGCGCCGGTATCGTAGAGGATGGGGAGTTCTTTTAGCCGATGACATGGGATTGGGCAAGACGGTTCAAGTCATTACCGTCTTGGCATATCTCTATCAAGAAGACAAACGGCCAAACTTGGTTGTTGTACCGCTTTCCGTTCTCGATAACTGGGTCAATGAAATCCATCGATTTGCTCCACAAATACAGGTACTGACGTATTATGGTCCCGGACGCGCTGCCGTGCGAGATCATATAAACAATGTTGATGTGGTGATATCGACTTATGAGACGGTGACGCGGGACCAACTGGAAATAGGCAAGATTAATTGGCATGCCGTTATTTTGGATGAGGCACAAAATATCAAGAATGCATCGACAGCTCGAACCGAAGCAGTCAAAGCCTTGAAGAATCATTTTCGCGTGGCAATAACCGGAACACCCGTCGAAAATAGTTTGCGTGACTTATGGTCCCTCGTTGATTTTGTGCAACCGGGGTTTTTAGGGAGTCTCAGGGAATTTCGTGATCAGTTTGAAGAACCCGGGAAGGGACAGCCCCTGACTCCCGAGTCCGCTAGGGTTTTGGAACAACGTCTTATCACAACGATTCGGCCTATTTATCTCCGCCGAACCAAAGAAGACGTGAATTTAGAGATACCGGAAAAGACGATTGAGAAGCGATATGTTCCCCTAGGAGAAGAACAAAAACAGATTTACCAGCAAATTATCCTTCAAGTCAAGAAAAGAGAACTTTCTGGCCTCGTTGCGTTAGATCAATTACGCAATGTTTTGGGGCATCCATGGGCGTTAAAACGTCACGCGGTTTGGACAGCCTTGCCCGCTGAACAAGTTCCCAAATTACATGAGACCTTGAAAATTCTTAGCGAGGTCAAAAATCGGGACGAAAAAGCTTTAGTCTTTACAACTAGCCTGATTTTACAACGGATGCTGCAGGAATGGATCATGAAAGAATTCGATAAAATGGCCTATATCGTGAACGGTGAAACCGTTGACCGGCAAGCGATCGTTCAGAGCTTTAATACCGATAAGGGATTTGGGGTGATGATTTCCACTCCGCGTGCTGGCGGAGTGGGGTTAACCATAACCGGTGCCAATCACGTGGTGCATTATACCCGGTGGTGGAATCCAGCCGTGGAAAATCAAGCAACCGACAGGGTGCACCGTCTAGGTCAAACGCGTCCTGTCACCGTTTATTATCCTTTAGTGGTGGATAGGGAATCGCTTACTCAACAGGGAACCGTGGATGAAATTATGGATCGGATCTTATCGGAGAAACAGGCGCTGGCAGACCTTGTCATGGTACCTTCTGGTGATCTCGATTTGGAACAAGAAATTTTGCGCCAAACTTTCTAGACGATTCGTTAAGAAGAAAGAGAGGATAGGAGTCGCAAAGACGGACGGAAGACGAAAGCTGTCCTTTAGGCTTGTCGTTGATCGATTTTGGGCACGTTGGATCCCACGGATCTCGTGTGCGTTGAGCCGGGAACGACAACAACATGGTATACTGCACCAAAGAGGTTGTGAAGGTGGCAAATTAATGAAAACCCTCACTTTCCCGTAATGGTTTTAACGACGAGCTTTTTGACCAGTGTCTGTGGAAATCCGGCTGCGGCAACTAAAGAAACAATCCGTTAGTGCGACTGACTCACCAAGCGTGTTGATGAGTTCACCATCACAAAGCCCATTGCCGTCCTCCTCACCGTCCCCATCTCCATCAAACTCAACCGCCAATCAAATCGAGGGATATATCGCCGATTTTTCAAATGGCGTGGAATTTTTCGCACCCTTTGTTAACGGAACTAGTCAATTTTATGAGGTCTACGATCAAGGGCCGAATAATCCGGTGGCAGTGACCGAATCGAGTGTGGTATCCATTAATCAAGATGGAAGCAATGTGCAAATTCTCTTTCAAGGCTTAAACTTTGGGCCTAATTTCCAATCCCAGTTGACCGGAACCCTGTCCAATGGACAGCTCACAGTGCTATTTCCTCAATCCGATGGCTCACTCAACAGCGTCACATTTCAACCCAGGACTATCGGCCAATATAATCAGGCGGTTCATCAACTCAAAGAACAAGTCAACCAACAACAACAAGCATTGGCTCAGCAGGCTCAAATTAGCAATGAACAGCAAACAATTAGTAATGATGCCCAAACTGTGCCGGCAGATTTGCAGTCTGAACAAAGTGGACAGAACAGTATCACGGCTGCGCTATCGGCGATGAACCAAGACCTACAATCCGAGACCGCTGATTTGGTCACGACGGCCAATCAACTTCAAGCCGAAGAGGTTTTGGCGGAACAATACCCAAAGGGATAATGGACAAATTCACGATGACGCTTCAGAAGTGTCCGATGATGCTTCTGTTGTAGGGAATGATCAGCAATCAGTACAATATGATGATCCGTCTTCGGATATCACCGGTCTTGCTAATCTCGGACCGCAAATCCAAAGCGATTTTGCTATCTATCAGAGTGCCCAGTCCCAATTGCCTAACTATGTTCCATCTTCGGTTCCTACATCTGCTATGATTCAAAATGCGCTAAATGCTATTCAAAACGATCTCAACGCGGATAAAACCACGGGAAGTCAGGATCTGGCTAAGGCTCAGCAATTGTTTAATCAAGCTCAAGCCGATGTGACCACCGCCAATCAGGTGGCATCTGCTCACTAAGCGTGACATAATCAAGACGTTCTTTCTTAACCTTCTCAACTTCATTGGCGAAGTTAACGGTGAGAACTAGCATTCCATGGAACTCTACACATAACCTTGCCGATAGTCTAGAAGCAGCAGTCCATCCTTCTCCTACTGTTTGCCTTTGAAACAATATTTTAAAGGTGATCAAGAGGAAACGTGTCATCTTTAGAAGAGTAAACAGACTAGGCCAACGGACAGATCTGCCACAATGAATTTTTTGGGTAATACTCCAAAAATTCTCAGCAGATTTTTCTGTGAAGACCGCAATCCTGAAGAAGGATTATGCCAGTTTTTCCCGAATCTTATACAATAGAACTTCGCAAGGTAGGAATATGTTACAGGCCATGTGAAATATTGGGGATTTCTTTTGGGTACACAGAGGTTTGGGGAATAGGAAGGGTGTCATGCAAGAAGGTTGGGATGTAATCAGCCAAAAGGTGAGACACCTGCCTTCACATTTGCATCCTTTATATGTCATCGCAGGGGCACAAGGCTCGGGCAAAACGACTTTGGCTCGGCGGATTGCGAATGAGGGACTTGGTGTCTATATCAATTTAAGTTGGGCGTTGGCCCGGTATCTTCTGCACCAGGGAGACCTCGCTCTTTTCACTATCCATCACCTGCTGATGTGTTGCGAGGAAACGCTTTCATCCGTACCTTTCGTGTTCGACAACATCGAACTTTTAATGACGTTAAAAATTCAGGTCATTCCCTTCTTTCAGGATTTCTCTCGCCATCATCCTGCTGTGGTGATTTGGCCGGGATCCGTTGAGGACGGGGTTTTTCAATATTCCATGCCGAGTCGAGACGATTATTACTATTTTCGCGACACGGTGGTTATGGTGACAAATCTGGAAAACAAGAATGGTGGGAACGTATGAAATATCGTGATTTAATTCAGTTTCAGCCGATTGAATCGGTTATTAAAGTGCAAGACGCTAATGAAAAAACTAAAGCCTTGGAACTTGTTGGCAATTATGTGATCTCTGAACGGATGGAAGAAGAAATTCGCCATCACATTGTACCCAATTTGCAATTTGACGCGCCCTTTGATAACAAAGGCTTATTGATTGTGGGTAACTATGGCACTGGTAAGTCCCATTTGATGGCGGTGATTTCGACCATTGCCGAAAATGCTGAGGCCTTAACGGCGCTGCACAATCAGCAGGTGGCTCAATCGCTCGAAGCGATAGCAGGAAAATTTCATGTGTTGCGCATGGAATTGGGAAGCACAAAAATTGACTTGCGGGATGCTATCGTTCTTGAACTCGAGAAAGGGCTCAAACGCTTAGGAATTGACTACCAATTTCCCCCTGTCAACCGTATTGCCAATAATAAGGAAAGTTTTGTGGAGATGATGGGTCTTTTCCATGAACATTTTCCTGAACAAGGTCTTCTCATGGTAGTGGATGAATTATTAGACTTTTTAAGGGCTCGCAACGAACAGGAAATAGTTCTTGATTTAGGATTTCTGCGTGAGATCGGCGAACTCGCCACATCCACCCGTTTAAGACTTATGGCTGGTATTCAAGAGATGCTTTTTGGTAATCCTCATTTCCAATTCGTGGCAGAGTCCATCAAACACGTCCAAGCACGGTTTTTACAAGTTCATATTGTGCGTCAGGACGTGGCATATGTCGTTAGCCAGAGGATTTTAGTGAAAACGGCTGAACAAAAAGAATGGATTCGCCAATATCTCAAACCCTTTATGCCTCTATATCAGAGTTTGTCCAGTGATATTGACCGTTTTGTTGAGCTTTTTCCGGTTCATCCCCAATTTTTGAGCACATTTGAGCAAGTGGTACTCGCCGAAAAACGTGAGATTTTGCGTACGATTAGTGAGGAGATTCGGGGCTTACTGGATGAGGAGATTGACGAGTCAACACTTAAACTCTTAAGTTACGACAGTTATTGGGATTACTTAGATACGGATACGACGCTCACGGCGGATCCCACCTTTGATAAGTTAAAGCGCCGTACTCATCTAGCGTTAGAACGTGTTGAGAAGGGTTTGGATACCCCTCAGTATTGGCCTGTCGCCGAACGCATCATTCGCGCGTTGGCCATTTCTCGCCTAACCACAGATGATTTCGATTTACCCTTGGGGTTAACGGCAGAGAATTTACGTGATGATCTCTGTTTGTACCTTCCCCTACCGGTTCAGGACATGCGTTTTTTAACGACGTCTATCCGATCTATTTGTCAAAGCATTTCAGCGATTTTAGGCCACCGTGTCATCGTTCATAATGACACCAACGATCAGTACTATTTAGATATGGGCACCCTGGTTGACTACGAAGGGATATTAAAAGAAAAGGCCTCGGTTTTAAGCCCTGATGTCCTTAACCGGTACTACTTTGATGCCGTGATGCGGATTTTGCAGCGAACAGACGCTCCTTACGTGTCTAATACCCGAATTTGGCGCTTTGATGTGCCGTGGTTGTCGCATAATGTGGAGCGCCCGGGCTACCTATTTCTCGGGACACCCAATGAACGCTCTACCGCACAACCTCCACGGGAGTTTTATGTCTATTTTCTCCCGCCTTTTAAAACCAACCGTTTTGAGGATGAAGGCCGTGATGATGATGTTTTTTTCCGATTATCTGAAGTTGATGAGGAGTTAAGCGATATTTTACGGCATTATGCGGCGGCAAGAGAACTGGCCAATGATAAACCAATTAATAGTCCCGATTGGCGAGAATATACGCTGCGCAGTGACAGGGCCCTCAAAAACCTCAATGAGTGGTTCAGGGTCCACTTCGTCACGCATTTTGAAGTGGTTCATGAACGTCAGCCTAAGCGGTTAGTTAGCGTGGTCAAAGAGTTAAACTTTCCTTCCGATAGCCTCATTCACGAAATGGTGCCCAAGATTGCAGGCTATTTTTTGGAAAAAGCCTTCAACCGCCAGTGCCCGGGATACCCGTCATTTACCGCCTTTAAAATGCCGGTAAGCCAGTCTAGCCTGAAAACCTATGCCAAAGAAGCTATGGACCGTATCGCGGGGAAGTCATCCTCGGCGGCGACAGGAATGCTTCTTGAATCCTTAGAATTACTAGAGGACAACAAGATCCATCGCCGTCATTCCCCCTATGCACAGTGGGTTTTGTCGCTCATGGAACAAAAACCAGCACCGGCTCATTTGGTCAATCGTGCGGCACTGATTGAGACGATATTGACACGCAATGGTGTCGAAGATGTGGCCTATACTAAGGAATTCCATTTGGAGCCCGAACTACTTTTGGTGGTTTTAACAGCCCTTGTCTATGCAGGGGACCTAGTGATTGTTGCCGGCAATGTGAAGTATGACGCGAGTCGGCTGGCCGACTGGGTCAAGCTGTCTCTTGATGACAGACTCCATTTTAGTCATATTGAACGGCCCAAAGAAATGCCTTTGGCCCCGTTAATTGTCCTATTTGAAATGCTGAATCTCGCACCTGGGTTGATTCAACAAGAAAAGCAGCGAGAAGAAGGGATTAGGCAATTACAAGAAAAGCAGCAATATCTCGTAAAAGACGTTGTGCAGTGGGAAAAAATCTTGCAAGACGGAATGACTGTGTGGGGAAGACCGCTGTGGTCCTCAGAGGAACAGCAACATTGGGCTGATTTGCTTCAGACATTACATCAGTTTCTTGACGAAGTGAGCAAATATAACACGGTGGGAAAACTGGCAGCATTCGCGTATAGCGCTGATCAAATCAGCCACGTCGATGATATGTTACACCGCGTGCGTAAGGCATTTGCCCCCGTGATTACAAGAGTGCAAGAAGTACAACCGATGTTGAGTTATCTGGATAAGGCATCGCAAATTATACCATCAGACGATCCATGGCAAACAGAGGCTTTGCGTCTTAAAGAGCACGTGGTTGAGGATCTGAAGGGGGATGAGAGCCTCACCCACATCAAACAACAACTTGTACCACTGATCAACCACTATAAAGAGATTTATTTCAGCTTGCACAAACAGTATCGGCTAAACAAAGCCGATGATGAACGCAAGGCAAGACTCGTAGAATCACCCGAATGGCAAGCGCTCGCCTCGTTAAAACTAGTGCCTCTGATTAGCGGTGAACAGTTTGAGCACCTCCAAAGGGATTTGATGAGCCTCAAAATGTGCAGCCGTTTAACTCCATCCGATCTCGATAAAGATCCTATCTGTCCTCATTGTCATTTCAAGCCATTGGAAGAACGGGACACGGTGCACGATCTCAATTGGTTTGAAGAAAAGACGCAAGAAGTATTGGATCAGTGGACGGCGAACTTGCACGAATCCCTTCAGGATCTTTATTGCCTACAGAGCTTGTCCTATTTGGATAACTCTTCACGATCGGTTATTAACAACTTTATAGAATCGGGGCGTTTGCCCTTGCCCTTACCGCCTGGATTTATCGAAAATGTCAAAACAGTTCTTGGGGGCATTGAAGCCAGGGAAGTAACCCTGGCTACCTTACGTGAGCATTTGACCAAAGCAAGCGCCTTAAAGCCTGAAGAAGCGAAAGCCATCTTGGCCAAAGTTATCGATGATGTGATTCGAGGCAGCGATGATCCCAGCAAAGTGCGGGTAATCTTTAAACTGCCCGACGCCAATTAAGTTGTTCTTATGAGAAAACATTAGATGGAAGGATGAATGAACCTTGGCATGGGATTTAGAATTTGAACAAGACAAAAAGAAAAAGGGCCCGGTAACCTGTCTTGGCATGGTATTTGAGAGCGAAGAAGCCCGTCGCACCTATTTTACAGAGGAACTTAAGAAGAAATTACCCGAACTCAAGAACATCGAAGGGTTTCCCAAGGGGCGCGATGAGGATATTTTAGCATTATCCGATCCCCCGTATTACACCGCATGTCCCAATCCCTTTTTGCCACAAATTGTAGAAGAATGGGAACAAGATCGTCCGCAGAACGACGACCCCTATCTTCGCGAACCCTATGCGGCCGATGTCTCTGAGGGCAAGAATGACCCCATTTACAATGCCCATTCCTATCACACCAAAGTTCCGCATAAGGCGATTATGCGTTATATCCTTCATTACACCAATCCTGGGGATATTGTCTTCGACGGCTTTGCGGGGACGGGCATGACCGGAGTAGCCGCTCAGCTCTGTGGTGACCGGAAAACCGTAGAATCTTTGGGATACCGCGTTGAGGAAGATGGTACGATTTTATCGAATGAAGACGATGAAACGGTGTGGAAACCGATTTCGAAATTAGGGGTTCGCCACGCGATTTTAAATGATTTAAGTCCTGCTGCCTCCTTTATTGCCTATAACTATAATACGCCAACTGATCCCCAGTTGTTCCAAGAACAAGCTGAGCAGGTTCTACGTGAAGTTGAAAAAGAGTGTGGGTGGATGTACGCGACATTGCCCTCTTACGCGACCGAAGAACAAAGGGAAAAAGCGTTAGAAGCATTGCGCAATCACCCTCAATCTATTTTAGAAGATACCTCTTTGCCGTGGGCGAAAATTAATTACACAGTATGGTCCGATGTGTTTGTTTGCCCGAACTGTTCCCATGAAATCATTTTTTGGGAGGCGGCCGTTGATAAAGAGCAAGGGAAAGTGCGGGATGAATTTCTCTGTCCATCTTGCGGTGTGCAACTAACGAAAAAGAAGCTGGAACGAGCATGGGTGACGGCATATGATGACGCTATTCACGAGACGGTTCGCCATGCCAAGCAGGTCCCAGTTTTAATTAATTATTCTATTGGGAAAAGACGGGAGGACAAAATTCCCGACGCTTTTGACTGGGCTTTACTTAATGTTATTAATTCGCAGCCCATACCCTATTGGTTTCCAACGGATAGGATGCCTGAGGGATATAATACGAAACAACCAAAAGAGTCTCATGGGATAACGCATGTACACCAGTTTTATACGAAGAGGAATTTATGGACGATGGCAATGATAGCTACAAACGCCAACGGTGATAAACCCTCTAGAATCCATTTTTGGAGGGGATCAATAGATCATGGTCTAAGTAAAAGAGTCAAGCATGGAAATTGGTCATTTCCTATGAGTGTTTTGTCTGGAACATTATATTTGCCAGCTCTTTCTCGGGAGAATAATCCTATATATTTTTATGGAAACAAATTGAGAAAACTGACCTCAGCGATCTTGTCATCTACATTTTTGATACCGTCGCCAAATATTATTGAAACAAATGATATTTCTGCATTTTATTTTTCTGTCAAGGAAGTAGTTGACTACATCTTCATTGATCCTCCTCGTATAAAGAAATTGATTCTGCTACCCTGAGGCTTTATCTTGAGGCCTGCCTCGCGGCCAGCAGCAATCGGCATTCGGGATGATCAGGCTTGCCAGATCGGGTTTCGTCGGCGATGCTCGAAGAAGATCGGGACGATTCAAGACTGCATTCCTCCTGCCGGATTGACGGCTTCGAAAGTCTGTGAGTCGGCGACGCCGCTTCGTCACAGTTAACGCGCGGGATGCCGCTCCCCTCGTGGAGACCCGTGGCACCGGTCTATCGCACACCGCGGGTGGCGATGACGGCTTATAAGCGAGGTTGCGGCGAAGGCGTCGGCGCGTCGGCGAAATCCCGTTCCCGATGCATTCCTCCGCGAAGGGAGGTGAAATCCCATGGATAGCGTGTTGTACGTCGGTATTGACACCAGTCTCGGGGCTCACGTCGTCTGCGCGATGGCGGCGGATGGCCATGTCGTCGCGCGGACGACCGTCCCCAACGATCAGGCGGGGGCCGAGCAATTCGTCGCTTGGCTGCACCCCCACGCCGCGCCGTACGCGCGGCTGGCCATTGGCGTCGAGGCCACGTCCGTGTACCATGTGCCGCTGATGGAATGGCTGACGCAAACCCCCGACTTGCAGCGGTGGCAACCCACCTGGTACGTCCTCAATCCGAAAGTCGTCCAGAAATTCCGAGAGACCTATGTGGATCGGGGCAAAACCGACCGAGCGGATGCCGCCCTGATTGCGGATGTCATGCGGTTTGGGCGCGTCACGCCCTGGACCCCGCCGGATCCGCGCTATGCGGCGTTGCAGGTCTTGACCCGCCATCGTCGGCAGCTGAGCCACCTCATCACCCAAGAAAAAAATCGCGCGTTGGTGCAATTGTTTTGTGTCTGGGGGCAGTATGCCCATACGGAGGAGCCGTTTTTCTCGAACGTCTTTGGGGTAGCGTCGCAAACCGTGTTGGAACGCTACACGCCCGATACGCTGGCAGCCATCCCGCTGGCGGATCTGGTGGCGGAAATCGCGGCGGCCGGTCGCCAACGGCTGAAAGCGCCCGATGACATTGCGCAGACCTTGCACCGCTTGGCGCGGCGCGCCTTTCGGTTGCATCCGGACGAGCAGGACGCGCGGCACCAAAGCTTGGTCCTGCATTTGGACACCATCCGGGCCTTGGAACATCAACAACAGGCGCTGGACAAAGTGATTGCCCGTGACATGCAGGCGTTTCGCCAAACCCTGACCACGATTCCGGGGATTGGTCCGGTCTATGGCGCGGGCCTCTTGGCCGAAATCGGTCCCATCGAACGATTTCCGTCGGAAAATGCCTTGGCCAAATATGCGGGGCTGACCTGGCGCCCGCATCAATCGGGGAATTTTGATGCCGACATCCGTCCGCTGACGCGGACGGGGAACGTCTATTTGCGGTACTACTTCATCGAAGCGGCGGAGAGGGTCCGGGTGCGGGACCCGCAGTTCAAAGCCTTTTACGAGAAGAAGTACCACGAAGCCACGCACCACGCGCATAAGCGGGCGTTGGTCTTGACGGCACGCAAGTTGGTCGGCGTGGTCTACGGGATGCTGACCCGGGGCCAAATCTACGACGAAAGGAAGTTGATGCCGCACTAAAGGGATTGACAACTGATTTGCCATTATCTACCACCTCCTTTTAGGCAGGTTTATGTTGACCTGGCCCTGTTCGTCGTTGTCCTAAGCTGATCGGTTCTTGACATTTAACCGCGGGACTTTCGGATCCAATATTATGTATTCGGAACTTAACTTTTTGTGGGAAGCATGGCTTAAGGTCTTTACGAATAATGGACCCGAGGCCATAGTAAATCCGGTGCAGAAGAAGACTCTTGAAGATTATCAAAAACTTATGACCCAAAGTTTTGAGGCAGCATACCGGATGTTGAAACCCGGGCGCTGGATGACCGTTGAATTTAGCAATACCCAAACAGCCGTATGGAATGCGATTACCCAAGCTATTCAACAGGCCGGCTTCGTCATTGCGAATGTCTCTGCTTTGGATAAACAACAAGGAAGCTTCAAAGCGGTGACGACAACGACTGCGGTAAGGAAAGATCTCGTTATTTCCGCGTATAAACCGTCTGAAAAGATGACTGACGAGATGGAAGCGGTGTCAGGACAGAGTGCCGGAATCTGGTCCTTTGTTGATGAGCATCTGCGGCATTTGCCGGTATTTGTGGGCAAACGCGGTCAAGCACAACTCATTGAAGAACGTAGGCCCCGCAACATTTACGACCGGTTAGTGGCATATTATGTATCCCGTGGATGGCCGTTGCCCATTCTCACCTCAGGGGATTTTCAATCGGAACTGGTGAGGCGATACCCGGTGCGCGACGGCATGGTGTTTATGGAAGATCAGGTAGCGGAATATGATCAGAAGAAGATTCTTGTTAAAGAGTTATTACAAGCCGATCTCTTTGTTTCTAATGAATCAAGTGCCATTGAATGGATTCGCCAACGACTGATAAATAAACCGCAAGCCTACCATGATTTGCAGCCGGATTTCATGAAATCCATTCAGCATCTGAATAAATATGAGAAATTGCCGGAATTAATGGAGCTTCTGGAACAAAACTTCTTAAAATATGACGGGGAAGACGAGATCCCCGAACAAATCATGAGTTATTTACGAGCCAACTATCATACTTTCCGGGGAACAGAAATAACCCGGGAAATGCGGCAAAAAGCCAAGGGCTTTTGGTATGTTCCCGATCCCCGTAAAGCTGCAGACCTCGAGAAGTTGCGAGAACGGGAATTGTGGCGGGAATTTGAGCACTATCTTGATGAGGCTAAAACCAGCAGCAGTAAACGCCTCAAAATGTGCCGGACTGAGGCCCTCAAGGCGGGATTTAAACGGTTATGGATGGAACAAAAATACGCCGACATTGTTTTGGTTGGAGATAAATTGCCACCTGCTATGGTCCAAGAGGATATCTTTTTGTCCCAGTTTATTCATAATGCGAAGTCGTTGATGCGATGAACACGTGGCGATATCTTCCCTCATGTTCTCAAATGGTGCGTATCCTGGATTGCCAGACCGTGTTCGACCAAAAAACATGTCAGGTGTGGCTACCGAACGAAGAGCGGGTCATCACGGTTCGCGAAGAGGAGCTCGGTGATGCCAGGGTTCTTTCGCTCGCCGAGATTCGCTACCGTGCTTTAGTGGGCCGAATTATTCAGGCCTTAAACCAAGATGTGCTGTTAGCGCCATTGGAGGGGCAAATTGAACCAATGCCCCACCAGTTCGCGGTATTGGAGCGTGTTATTTACGGCGGGCAGGGACGGCTTCTTTTGGCCGATGAAGTGGGTTTGGGAAAGACCATTGAAGCCGGATTGGTGATTCGTGAACTAAAATTGCGTGGGCTCATCCAGCGTATTTTAATTGTCACTCCCAAAGGACTCATGCAGCAATGGAAGAGTGAACTCTGGTTGCATTTTGACGAGGTCTTCCAGCTCATTACCGGGGAGGACATGAAACGGGTTGATGGCGTCCAACCCGAAAGGTTATGGCTCGACCACAATCAGGTCATTGTTTCTCACGATAGCATTAAGCCATTGGCCAAACGCGCGGGATGGGAAGCTCGGCAGATTGCGGAATATAACCGGAGACATTTTGATGCGATTACCCATGTGCCCTGGGATCTCATTATTGTTGATGAAGCGCATAGGCTTGGCGGAAGCACCGATTACGTGGCCCGCTTTCGTTTAGGGCAAGCGCTGGCTATGGCTTCACCCTATCTCCTGCTGCTTTCGGCGACGCCACACCAGGGAAAATCAGACCAATTTGTGCGCCTCTTGTCCTTACTTGATGCCGAACGCTTCATTGACGCGGATCACATGACGCCAGAAGATGTCAGGCCGTATGTGATTCGTACGGCCAAACGGCAGGCCTTGTCGTTGGATGGCACACCTCTTTTTAAGCCGCGGATCGTGGAATTAGTCTTGGTCGATTGGAGTGAGCCCCAGTATCAAGCGCAAAGAGCATTATATGAGGCCGTAACCGACTATGTCCGGCACCGTTATCAGAAGGCTTTGCGTGCTAAACAATTTTCCCAAGCCTTTCTCTTGATTCTCATGCAGCGGTTGGTGACCTCATCACCTGCGGCGATTTTACGCGCTATTGAAAGGCGACTTCAGGTCTTAGATGGGCAGGAAGAACAAGAGGATGAGCATTCTGTAATCAGTGAAGATGACGAGGAAAATAAGGAAATTATGGCGGGATCGGTGATTGGCGGAGAACGGCAACACCTATTAAGTCTTAAGGATTTAGCACTGGTTGCCTTAAATCATGCGGACGCCCGTTTAGACCGTTTATTGCGATTAATGGATGAACTGCGGCAAAAAGAAACAAGCGACATGAAATTCCTCATTTTTACGGAATTTCTTCCGACTCAAGCCATGTTGGCGAAAATGCTGAAAGAAGCGGGATACCGAGTCAGCATACTCAATGGTCAAATGAGCCTGGAGGAACGGCTTGCTGTGCAAGAAGAGTTCCGGGATGCCAGTCAAATTTTGATATCCACCGATGCAGGTGGAGAGGGATTGAATCTGCAGTTCGCTCATGTGGTCATTAACTACGATTTGCCCTGGAATCCCATGAAAATTGAACAGCGCATTGGGCGTGTCGATCGGATTGGGCAAACCCATGACGTTTGGGCCTTCAACTTTGTCTTGCAAGACACCGTGGAATCGAGAGTCCATCAAGTTTTATTAGAAAAACTGCAGAGGATACTAGAGGAAATGGGAATCGATAAGCTCGGGGATGTGTTAGATTCCTCCGGCACGGATATTAATTATCCGCATCTCTTTATGGAATCTTTAATGAATCCAGAGCGGACAGAGCAATACTTGAGGGAATTTGTGGAAAGCGTCGAGACTCAAGCCAAGAGCAGTCGACACCAAATTGATGCGATTAGTGCGTCGCCGCCTGATTTAAAGAAAGTGTCCCAGGCGTTACGGCATCCTTTTCCTGAATGGGTACAGTTGATGACCGAGCAATATGTGATGGCGCGAGGCGGTATGATTGAGCCACGCCTGTTTGGCATCGATATTCATTTTCCGGACGGTGAGGTCATATCCCAAGCTGTTTTTCGAAAACGGGACCGGGCGGTCCATGCCCATTACGTGGGTATTCATCATCCCCGTATCGCCCAGCTCATTGACCAGGTACCCTGGGTAACACCGGGTGAAATGGTTGTGACGCTTATCTCGCCCCAATTTCCACAAGGATTACAGGGCCTGTGGAGCCTATGGAAATTGACTCTCACGACTTCGGAGCAAAAACGGTCCCGTCTTATCCCTCTGTTTATTTCGCATGATGGCAAACGGTTTCGAACGACGGCACAAAAGATATGGGAACAACTATGCCAAATAGAATTTCAGGGACAGATTACGGCGCACCGGGTCCTAAGTGATGAGGAATTTCATAGGCTTCGACAAGCTGCCGAAGAAGAAGGTCGATCTTCTTATCAAGACCTCATCGCTTCTCACCAGATGTTTTTGCAGGGGGAAAGAGACAAAGCCATCAAAGCCTACCGCATCCGCGTGCAAATGGCCGAGCATGTTGGCTTACCGGAAGTGCGTGAGTTTCGCCTCAAGCGGTTGCGACAAGAACTGGACAAACGGCAAGCACAACTTGATCAGATGCAAAAAACCATTGCCCAGATCACCCCGTTGTTGATTGTGGAGGTCAAAAACCTATGACGTGGCGCCAGCGCATTGTCGATTTCATTTGTGAATCGAGTAAGAGAGTGCGGGTTATCTCTGATCCCCATGGCTTATTATTAGATGAAGAGTTGCTGGCACTTTTGCAGCAGCAAGAGATCGTGGTCCTCAGTTACGAGGATCCCCTGCGTTTTCGTTTAGTTTACGAAGAGGACTTTCGCATGAAATGGGATCAACATCAGAGCACTCCTATCTTGGTGGTGAGAACGGGTTATTTTGATCTTCATCAACTGCCTTATGATGTTGTGAGCCGTGCAAACCAGCTCTATCTATCTATGAACCAGGTCTTTCCGAATTTGGATGTGGCCGTACTCGATGCTTTAGATTCCCGTGCCTTCGATCAGATTCTCGAATCACCCCGTTATCCCCAAAAGTCTCTGACCTATGAAGACAGTGCCGTCTTCGTTATGCGCACGTTATACCGGGTCGATCCCGACTTAGTGGGAAGTGAAGAAGATCTTCTGACGTTAATTTTCCGAGTCCATTCGACGGATTTAGGATTGTCACCCGGATTGATATCGTGGTTAAGTACTTTGTTGAACGGGTATTGGCATAGTGAAATCCCGTTATCTGAGGTGCTCCTGTCCCGAGAGAAATGGCAACAATATCTGGCCCAGTGGTCTCACCAGAATGACCTGTTATGGCTACAAGGGAGCTATTGGATCAAACGATTAGGGGGTGATGATCACATTGGGGAAAATGAAGTCATCATTGGAGAGGAAACCCATCATAGTATTCAAGAATTTTTGCACAGGGAGCATCTGGTCGGTCTTGATTGGATTGACAAAGCCTATGATATGGCTCGCATTTACCTCGCCACTTACTTAGGAAATGATACCTATTCCCCACTCACCTGTGAGATTGAGCGCGTATTTTATGAATGGGTTCTCCATCATTACGCCCTGATGGCGTCTTTACCGCATTTACCCCGGCCCAAAATGGTCCATCATATTCCCCAGTGGATAAGCCATGAGTGGCGTATTCGCCACGACCGGTGGGCGCTTGTGGTGCTTGATGGGCTGAGTTTGCCGGAATGGATTTATCTACGTCAGTTTCTTTCCCTGAAGTGGGACCAGTGCGATCAGTGGGCTGTGATGGCATGGGTACCGAGCATCACTAGTGTTTCTCGCCAAGCGATATTTTCGGGACGTATCCCCCGAGCTTTCGCCGGATCCATCTATACAACGCAAGGAGAAGAGAAGGCATGGAAGACATTTTGGAAGGAACAGGGCATGGATTTATACCGTGTTCTTTACCAGAATACGGTGGATACAATGACCGTAAAAGATTTCATGCAGCAAATAGACAGTCGGGATGCGATCATGGTAGGATGTGTCGCGAATATGGTCGATGATTTGGCACATCATGCCCAAATGGGCATGAGGCAAATTCTCGCCGATCTAAAACAATGGATGAAAGATGTGGGCTGGTTGTCTCAACTTATCAAGGCACTTCAAGAAAGACATTATCACATAGTCATCACTAGCGACCATGGCCATACACCAGTGCGGGGGATTGGCAAACCTCCTACCGGGTCATTAAGCGCCACCAAGGGGGAACGAGTTCAGATTTTTGAATCCGAAACCTTACGCCGCAGTGTCAATCTCGATAATCAGTGGGGTATAGACTGGCCCTTTGCCCATACTTTACCCGTCGGAACCTATCCCTTATTAGCCCGATCCCATGAAGCCTTCAATACTGAAGCTCAGGGCGTGAGTCATGGTAGTATTTCGTGGGAAGAACTCATGGTGCCGGTGGTGGTGATATGGTAAGGCCAGGACCGCGCGTCGGGATTGATCATAAGATTCGCTGGGCCGACTTAGACATGGTGTATCACTGGTGGTTAAGGGGAGAGTCTATTTCCCCAGCGACCCTCATACCCCGCTGGCAGCATATTCAAGGACAAGCCGCACGCAAGAAAGCGGCGACCATTATGACCCGGCTGTGGAATCAACCTTTTTGGCAAGATCCTTTAAATTACGATGTTTTAGTGAAGACCTTGAATGAAAACCGGATTCTCGGATATTGGGGACTCTTTATCACTGCCTATCCATTTTTTCGGGACACGGTTACGGCGATAGGGCGGTTGTTAGCCCTATCAGAAGGGTTTACGACCCGCCAAGTTTACGCGCAAATCGCGACGATTTATGGCGATACCGAAAGAGTCCGCGTTGGCGTCCGGATGATTTTAGGGTCACTGACCGAATGGCAAGTATTAAAGCGGGAGAAAATCGGCCACTACAGGTTACATTCCTCTCCAGTCACGGTTGTAGGGGCTGAACTCTTAACCTTTGTACTTTATGCGACGCTTCAGACTTTAGACCAAGACCGGATTGCTCTGGATACCGTAGGGCATCTGCCGTGGTGGTTTCCCTTTCAGATTGAGGCATCTCGCTGGACTTTACGAAGCACGGGCCTCGTCATTGAGCCTTCCGGCGGAGAGCATTTAATGGTGGGGAGGCCATTCTCATCTGTTTGACAAGCGGGATAGTTATGAGCTACAAACACGGCAAAGGCCTCGATGACGAGAGTTTTTTGGTTCTTAGCACAATCTTTAAATCCCGAGTCCTCCAATATTCCTCAAGATATTGGTAACCCCTATGTGCTTCCTGGCGTTATTGGCAGTGATGAGAACTGTGCATAACGTCAGGAGGTTTTTTGATGAAACCACTGAGAACGCCATTCATGGCCCTTACATTGATGCTGAGTGTCACCGGCTGTGGCGTCAGCGTCAATCCTTCTCCGTCCTCTTCCCCATCTTTTCACTCTTCTTCTCCTACGCCTTCTTCACCTATATCCTCCAAACAGCCTGTGTCCCAGGCACCATCTCCCACGGAAAATACTTTGCCACAAATTTCTGTGAATACAGCCGATCAGACCCGTATGCAGGCCATTGATTTTCTCAGCCCTTCGCAGGGGTTTTTGGCCGGATGCGGAGGGATTTGGCAAACCACAGATGGTGGGAATGCGTGGAGCTCGGTCTATTCGCATGCGGCAAATTTTTGGGGAATTCAATTTATCAACAATAAAACGGGATGGACGTGGAGTGACTACACCTTGGTAGCTACCACCGATGGCGGAAAAAGCTGGCAGGTTCGCTATCACGGTGGGTCCCCATTTATCTCCATCAGTTTTACGGGCACTCATACGGGCTATGCTGTGATGGGAACGCCGAGCGCTCCTCCGGGAAGTGGAGGACCAGGCGATGGTCTTTATGAAACACACGATGGGGGACGGCACTGGCAGGTGTTAGCGACACCGTTTCATCCTTTGGCCGTTGCTTTTTGGGGACAGCAGCTAGGCTGGGTGGTCGGAGATAGTCGCATTTGGCATACCACCGATGGAGGAAAACGGTGGAGTCCTGTCTATATTTTTGGCTCAACTGTTCCTATGGCTGCCCATATCACGGTGGCGACACCGAAAAGTATCTGGGTTATTTTGCAAGGCGGATCGGGAATGAGCCAGACATCCTATACGGTGATTCATGATACCCCACAGACGGGATGGAAGGTGGTGGCGGCCAAATCCACCGCCGGAGCTGGGCCGGCACCAGATGCTCCGTCTGATGCGCCTAAAGCCCCGGAATTGGCACCGGGCCCTCTTGCCGTGGTCAATGGTGCGACATTTTTAGGTGGGGTCAGTTCTGCTCGAAATTTGGGCACGACAGCTATCTGGTCGACACAAAACGGGGGTCAAAGTTGGAATACCTATCCCCCGATTTACGGGGCCAATGGCGTGCCTGGATACGCTGCTCTGAGCTTTGTCTCGCAAAAACAGGGTTGGTTGGTCGACGGGCTTAATAATACACAAGTGCTAAGGACCTTAAATGGCGGGAAGACCTGGCAGCAAATTTTTCCCCCACCGGAACCGGTGAAGTCGGTGAGTTTTGTCACCCAGTTTGTCGGCTATGGTTTAGGGCTTCCGGGACACCCCAATCAAATTGTCATGACTCAAAATGGCGGAAGCCGTTGGCAACCTGTAGGGAGACTGCCCGCGTCGTCGCAGTGGCAATTTGATGGCAGTGGTAATAGTCTCGATTTTACCAGTGAAGCGAACGGCTGGGTGGTACGGCAAAGTCATTTGTTCAAAACCCTTAATGGCGGAAAAAGCTGGGCCATGGTAACGCTACCGGGCTGGACACCTCAAGATGGTTTAACCGACGTCAGTTTTATTGGACACAGTGGTGTGGTGGGAGCACCGTACTCTAACACCTGTTGGTGGACCGCTGATGGCGGACAGACATGGAATGAGGCTCAACATGAAAACTTTGAGCAAGCCTTAACTGATATAAATCATTTTGTGAACCAAGAGGTCCAACGCGTGGGACAACCTCTAGAAATGGCAGGGTCAGAAGGCCCCATATTATGGCTCGTTTTTCAAGATCAGCGTTGGGTGCTATCGGTCAATAACGGGAGATCATGGACGATGCATTCGTTTCCCACTTCGCTAAATTATGCATGGGGAGCTTTAGGTTTTACCAGTGCTACCGATGGTTGGCTTCAGGCTGTCCAAGGGATGTTGTATCATACCACAAATGGAGGTATTAGTTGGACGCCTGTCCCCTAGCATTGGGATGGCCAGGACTTTAACAATTGACAAGACGAGGAAAGCGAATGCACGCATCACGAAAAGCCCCCAAGAGGAACGGTTGGGACCGTTCCTCTTGGGGGCGAGACTTCGCAGCATTAGATTGTTCTCCCATACTCATTCCACTGGCTATCTGCCCTGATGACTCGGGCGCTTTCTTCAATTAGGCCCTCATGAACGACAACAAAGTACCGGATATTGCCCGCAGACATATGTTCCCAGGAGCCCCGGAAGAAATTGATACCTTGGAAATTACCCCAATCTTTTTGTTGACAATGCACAGCTTCCTCAAACATTTTGTGTACGATAATAGGCAATGAATTCAGTCAAACGAAAAGAGTCTCTAGGGGTTACCTGGGAGGAAGAAGGTATAAGAGAGACGCGTTTTAAGGGATGTCATGTGGGTATGGCCAACAAGAGTGGTCGGTGGACATCAACCGTTTGGAGGTAAAACCTATGGATGATTGGGATGAATGGTGTACCGCGATCGATTCCTCCATCCGGCGTTATTGTCAGAACAGAGTTCCGGAGCAGGATGTCGAGGATGTGGTTCAAGAGATTTGGCTGAAATTCTTTGATCGTCCCCGAGAGCATGTGAACGCCATCTGGGTGCAGGGGAATCACGGCTATGTCATGGGTATTGCCAAGCATGTCGTCGCCGATTACTGGAGAAGGCAAAAATCGGTGGACATTGTGGCTGACCGACCAGCCTTCTCATCGGGTCATGACGTGGTGGAAGATAAAGAATTTGAACAAGAAATACGCTTGCTCATTAAGCAGTTGCCAAAGACCTTGCAAGGGATAATCCAGGACCGGTTATTTGTGGAAGCAACACTTGAGGATTTGGCACGTGTGTATCATCTTCCCGTGGGCACGGTGAAATCGCGGCTACATCAAGCCCGGCATTTATTACAACGCCGCCTGCTCGCTTTGCCACATGATGACGGGCCGTTGTTATTCCCGGATCCTTACCGAATCGTATTAGGTAGGGAAAAAGCCTTGTGGCAATGGCTCAAAGCGGGGGAATTTGATATCCGAATGACCTGGACGGTGCGGGTCGAGCCTCTAGGCTCAATATGGCTGGATGTTCACGTGGCGATGACCCAGATGAGGTCGTTATCCCCGTTGTCGATGCGTTGGACTGATTTGGGGTGGCCGAGGCGTTTAGTGAGCAATACCGCTCTTCGTCGTTTTGTCTCAACAGACGGATCTATTCACAGAGGATATCAACTCAGTGACGTAACCCATCCTACCCATATCAATTTGTCTTTCTTTCTCTCTCCGCAAAAGGCCCGACGTCTTCATATGCTCAGTATCACCCGGTCCGGATTTCATGTGGCATTTGAAACTATTCCCGTCTCTTCGCCTCCATCGCACCTTCGTATGACCTCAAAAATGGCCTTGGTTTTGCCAGCTAGATGGCATGTGAAAACCCCGGCCCGCCAGCCGGAGCAACATCTTGTCGTGAATGACAGGCAATATCTCTTATATCAGATGGCGGATCCGGCGAAACTCTTTCGCATGGCCTGTGATACCCACATCTAAACTGCCGACGACAAGGATGGTCCGCCGCATTTCTTGATCAGAACTGTGATGAGATTGATGCACGTAAGTCGAAAAAGCTAATCCCATCTCGGGACGTTGTCCGATGGCTTGGTAGTTTGTGTACCAGGAATTGTTTTTTGGCATTTTTCATTCCACCCTATCTCAAAACCCGAACCTCATGGGGTGTTTTTCCGACATGCTTAGTGGAACACCAGCAGATACTTGAGGAGGGTTTGATGTTGGCGTCACGGCGTTTGTGGAAACATCCGCAGTTTATCGTTTTGATTTCCGGTCAATGGGTTTCCCAAGTGGGGAATGCGCTCTTTCTGATGGGGGTCTCGTGGTTTATTTTGAGTACCACCCATAACCGCACCGATTTAGGGTATGTGCTCGGTACTGCAGGCATTGCAGGGCTGATGGGCATTGTCTCCGGAGTGTTTGCAGACCGTTGGAATCACCGCAGAACGTTGGTATTGACCGATTGGCTGCGGGCGGTATTAAGTGTAAGTTTAGTGGCTCTGTTTTGGTTTCATGATCTGCATCTCGTCCTTCTGGCCGTTATATTATTTCTTCTGAATCTGTTAGAAACCTTATTTAATGCGGCAGAGATGGCCTATTTGCCGGAAGTGACGGGGCAAGATCTCTATCCCGAAGCTAATAGCGTGAATCAAAGTAGTAGTGCCCTCTCACAACTCGTCGGTCTTGGCACTGGGGGTTGGCTATTAGCGCTTGGCGGTCCGTCATTGCTGTTTTTGTTAAATGGCATAAGTTTTGGCGTTTCCGCACTGAGCTTGCTGATAACCCGGCCCAATACCCGGTCCATGCAATACGTGTCGTCTCATCACAGGATTCGTGAAGATTTGATAGAAGGCCTGCAGATCATTTGGCAGAGTGCTTTCCTTCGTCGATTAATTCCTTTGACAATCGCGATTAATTTTGTGCTCACGCCGATTAGCATTATGGATGTCGCCTGGGTGCGTCAGATTCTGCACCGGGGGGCCGTTTCCTATGGATTCTTTAGCGTGGCATTTCTCATCGGCGTGATTGTCGGCAGCTTCTTCGCTTCGTCACTGCACAAAAACTGGGAAATGTCCAAGACGATTATGGGGAGTTTTGTTGTGCTTGGAACCGCCTTTGTTAGTATGACCTTGTATCCTCGTTTGTGGGCGAGCCTTCTTTGTTTACTGCTTGCGGGAATCACGGTGGGGATCATCAATACATTACTTTCTACCCAAATCGTTCTCATGACAGCGCCCGAGGTGCGGGGGCGCATTGGGGGAATCGTGTCTACGGGTATGAGCATGGCCACACCGCTGGGCGAGATTTTCGTGGGATGGGCAAGTGGTGTGCTGGGATTGATCTGGCTGTTCCGCTTGGCCGGATTATTGATTATGGCCCTGGCCTCTGGGTTTATCGGATTACCCACGCCCCAGCCTCTTGAAATCGACCCCTCTTCCCATCGAGACCTTAGCCCATAAGGTTTGGCCATCATCATTTACACAAATACTCTTGAGGGGCAATGGGGTTCAGGGATTTGTGGGGAAATCGTGGGGCAGCTTTCTGCTCTATTCGCACCTAACCCGCGCCTCATTGCTAGATAGCGAAGCAAAAAAAATGACTGTGACAAGTCCCGGTCAAAACGCCAAGCAGGATTCGATCCACGCAAATTATGTAAGAGTTATGATATATCGCCCAGAAAATCTAACATAAATAGAGAAATATAAACGGACTTTTGACGGGACAATGCAAATTTTGTGACATATGACGAGGGTTGTCTCGGCAATTTTTGCCGTGCCATGTTACAGTAAACGTGTGAGTTGGTTTGTATTTTCGCAGTTCCTTCTCCCTTGATGATGGACTTTAGCCCACAGCGATCAATCCGGTGATGATTTGTCATTTGCCCACAGAAAGGACGGATCCATCCTATGGTCAAAGAATCGCATGTTAGTACCCTCTCTTTAGATCCCGACGTCGCGCCCTATCGCCGGGAGCTCACCTTTTGGGATCTGGTATTTGTTTCGATTACCGGGGTTGTCGGATCGGGTTGGTTATTCGGATCCTATAATGCGGCCAAAATCGCTGGGCCGGCTTCTTTGATAGCCTGGGTTATCGGCGGCATTGTGGTCTTGTTAGGCGCCCTGATCAATGGCGAGTTAGTTGGCATGTTCCCCAGAGCTGGGGGAGCTATGCGCTATCCTTTGTATTCTCATGGATCGTTAGTGGCATTTTTGATCGGGTGGGGCAGTTGGATCCCTGGGGCAGCGGGGGCTGCAACCGAGGCGGCGGCTGTCATTCAATATGCCAGTTCTTATCTGCCCGGGTTATTTAACGGAACCACCATGACGCCCGAAGGCGTGCTCGTGGCGGCAGCCTTGGTGGTCCTTTTTACTTATATCAATTTGCTGGGGATCAGGTTTTTTGCCCGAATTAATGGACCGATCACCGTGATTAAATTGGCGGTGCCGATTGCGACGATTATTATCTTGTTGGCTACGAGTTTTCATGCCAGTAATTTGACATCCCATGGGTTTATGCCGTTTCATATCAAGAGTATTTTCCTGGCGCTGGCGACATCCGGGATCGTTTATGCGTATTTGGGATCGAGCGGACCCTTGGAATTGGCCGCGGAAGCGAAAAATCCTAACCAGCAAATTCCTCGCGTGTTATTGATGGTCGTGGGCTTCTCCTTTTTACTCTATACCTTGCTGCAACTGGTATTTTTAGGAGCCGTTCCTCCTAGTTTGCTTGCTCGCGTCAATTGGAGTGGGTTGTCATTTAATGCGCCATTTGCCAATTTGTTAATTGCTGTGAATTTGGTTTGGTTTTCCTATTTTCTCTATGCCGATGCCATCTTATCACCCTCAGGAACGGCGTTATCCGGAACAGCCGTTGTATCGAGGATCGTCTATGCGTTAGGTCTTGAGGGATGGGCCCCTAAATTTCTTGCGCATGTGAGTGAGAAAACGGGGGTACCGACCAGAGCCTTGTTGGTGAATTTGCTCTTTAGTGTCTTTTTCTTGTTACCTTTTCCCAGTTGGCAAGCGTTAGTTGGGGTCATCGTCACCTGTGCCCTGTTTATCCGGTTGGTTATACCCATATCCCACATGGTGATGCGAAGGACTTTGCCCGATCAAACCAGGCCGTTTCGTACACCCTGGGCTAAGATTGTTAGCCCATTGGCCACGATGATCTCGGCTTTGATTATCTACTGGGTGGGATGGCCTATCAATGGTCAAGTGATTTTATTTTTCGCGGTAGGACTCGTGTTTTATGCTCTGTCTTTTAGGAAGCAAGGTTGGCCTTTGTCTCACATTTGGCATGGAATTTGGTTTTTAGTCTTTATGGGATTTTTGGCGGTCATGTCGTGGCTCGGGACCTATGGCGGGCGTCATCTGATTGCAGCCCCTTGGGATTCCTTAGGGGTTGCAGCCGGAGCTCTCGTGCTTTGGGGTTGGGGTGTCGCTTCGGGATTGCCTATTGAACAAGCGCTTATGGGTGGACGGCAAATGGCCAGAGAACTTCGGGTACAAGAACCCGAGCTAAGTAGTTTTGATCAAAATTTCTGAATCATCCTAGGCACTAAAGCGTCTGTTATAGCAAAGATTTCATCATCAGAGACCAAATAAGACCAAGACATAACGAATGGGTTTTGATTTCCGCTTATCTGAGACCATATATCATGGGTCAGGCTTAAGGGATACACCAGGGTTATCATGGCTAAGGATACCTCAAGTCTGGCCCATGGATACCATTAGCCTGTGGTTATCATCCGTTCTTCTTGCGAGGCTGTTCCGAGGCGGAATGCGTTGCGATAAGAGAAGACGGCAAGAATGGTTAGGGGAATGGTCAGCATGAACATGCCGAACGGGTGTAAAATTTCATACCCTATGCCTCCTAATGCGTAGGCCACGAAGGTGCCAAAACCTTGGACCATGCCCAACAGGCTAAAGTATAGCCCATGTTGGCCACTTTTCGGCAACACACCCATTAACGAAAAGATTTGACCAAAGGCAAAGACATCGCCCACACTAAGAAGAATGATGGCAATACTCCAGCCTAAAACTGTTTGCCATATGGCTCCGATAACTAATCCACTCAGTAAAAACATGCCGACTGATCCAGACCACGAGTTCGGGTGTTTATCCAAAAAATGGGCTACAAGAAGTTGCAGGGAAAACACGAGAATCATATCGATAGCTCCGAGCACACCGTATAACTTTGCCCCATGAGCAAAATGAAAAGACAAGTCTAGGGGCACGCCTGATTCAAACTGCATTTCAACGATGACGACCAGCGCAAATGACAAAAGAAGCCAGGAAAACGCTCGATCATGTTGGAGAATCTGCCACGGCTTCATAGATGATGGGGACTGGGACATTCTTAACGCGGGCTCAGGCGACCGAGATCGTGAGCGGCCCACAGTCATCGCGAGCGCCCCGGCTGCGAGCGCATAACCTGCTGCTGCAAAAAAATAGGGTGCGCGTGAATAACCTCCTCCTAAGAGGAGAGCAGAGAGAGGCAACGCCGCCGCCATGCCAATATTATTGAGCCAATGAATATAGTTCTGAATGACCCCTCGGTACTCGTCTTTGACCAGTTCGTTAGCCAAGCCCCGCGCCATCGCGTTAACGGTGGACGCAGCGAGTCCTAAGATGGCAAGGGTCATCACAATGGTGGCCGGTTTGTGCGTGAAAGCCAAGGCCACGATTGCTGCGGCACTCAGGAGGCCAGAAATGATATAGGTGCGAAGATTCCCCAGTCTCTGGGACACAAGTCCCCCAGTAAACCCGAAAATTCCACTCGCTAAGAAACGGACAGATAACAACAAGCCGGCTTGCCAGGGATGATAGTGCAAGACGTGCGTGAAGTAAATAATGAGGAAGGGATAAAGCATAAATGCTGAAAAGGGGACGATGAAAGAAATTAAAAAAAGGACGATCACGGGTCCTGTGATTACGGACCGAAACGACTGAAGGGTTTTCGGCATGGTTGTGTAATCCTTTCAATATATTGCATCAATGTATTTCAGCATCGATTGGCGTGCCATTGAGAAATCAAGGACGGTACGGGCCAAAATGTGACTCGATAAACACTAATCTGTGTTCACTATCACATAACACTTTTGAGGGGTTTTCAATTGATATGACCCGATATTTTTGTTTTTACTCAAGATTTTTTCCCCTTTGCCTCTCACTCCGGAACAATCATGTTTTGTATGCGCCTTCGATTAAGGGGCGATAGTTAGATAGACCATAATGAGGATGATTGTCACTTGTAGGAGGCCTTGCACAGCCGCTAACCGACGGTTGCGAAAGATAAGGCGGGTTAAGCGGGAAGGGTCGGGATGCGGTCGCGCCATTTCTTTGAGCATGGAAAGACTGGTCGGCAGCATAATACCCAGTCCGACGACGGTTAAAGTGACGGTCACGAATCCGGCGGCGACAATCCATCCGAAGATGGTGCTGTGGGTGGTGGCAAACCCGTTATATTGGGCAACATACCATCCGGCTGTTCCCGTGGTGAGACCTAAAACAGGCATATAGAGTAAAGTTTTGGGAATGAGACGGGATTGAACCGCTTTTCGTTCGCTGGGCGATAGATGTTTCCAAATGGGGCCAAGAAGAAATCCGAGAAAAATATCGGCACCCGTCCATAAGGAGCCCGCCATGACATGGGAAAACAGAAGCAGATAAAAGCTATGAATAATGAGGGCCAAGACCATTAATACGGGCAGTATCAAAATCCACCAGGTGAGAATGCGCCAGGGTATGGTGGGAAAAGGCATAGGGTCTTTTGAGTTTTTTGGAGTGATGGGCGTGGGCATGATCATGCTCCATTTCGTAACGTCAATGATTGCCGAACGGTTTCAACGGGTCGCTTCTCTTTTGATTATAAGCAAGACTTTAAGCGCGTATGGGGCTTGATACGATTGATGAGACGTATAATATTTTGATGCCTTGATTATCTCATTCGTGTTCCCTGTCGGGGATTAGCGGAGTCGAAGCGTTAGGAAATCAGTCTCTCAAGGCAATAAGTCCTGAGTAGGTACTGCGCCAACTGGCTATTTGCACGCGAAAAATGGCTTCCGCGTCATCAGCTCTTGCTGGCCGAATGTGATACGGGAAAGAAGCCATAGGATTATCCCTTCCTTTCGTCCTTCCTTTTCGCTTTAAGAAGCCCCGAGGGCACCGAACCATAGTCTTGGCAAACTGCACGGACCATGGCACTTGGGGAAAAACCTCTTTTTCAGTGTATCAAAACACCACTGACCGTGGCCACCTTCCAGTGCTTCGACAGACTCGATCTGGCCTGCGGCCCTTACCAGAAAAAAGCTTCAGCATTCGGTCGGGACACGCTTCTGAGGGAGCACCTAGAGTTCGTGAGCTTAGGCTCAGAACGGTGACCATTCGTAGCGGGCCCACCGAATGAGTGCCATTCTCTCAAAGGCATTTAGTAGGGGTAAAGGGGTTTGCTGGCTCAGTTTAATTTGCCACGATTTGATGCTAGGCAGTAGAAGGGGAGGAATACGCGTGGGATCTTGGACGAATTTGCCTAAGATTTTAGACGCTCCGGTGAACTGCTGCCGCTGCCAATGGACAAACAGGGCGGCAATCCAAATCGTGCTTTGAGAGCGGGTATCATGGTGTTGGCGCCATAAGGCTTCAATGTCCTCATGGGCAGAAAAATACTGCTGTTGCATGAGGTGATGGTTAAACAAAAACCACGATGATCCCTCGAGATCCTTGGTATTCAACGGGTAATAGGCGTATATTCCATGCCTTGAGGGCTCAGATTGGTAGAGAACCACCCCTGTGATATGGCCGACGAGGGGCGTAAAGAGATTGAGGGCCAGATGACGGCTACGCGCAAGCAGCGTATCACCCAAATGAGAAGCTAGGGTGACCCCGGGAATCCACGAATGGGATAAGGAGGTGGACAAAAGGCGGCCCATGCTGGGAGACAAACATTTTAACCAGTGATCATAAAGATTCTTCAGGGGAGCATGAGGTAAGACCTCAATGAACAAGTCATGGGGCGCATGCGGAAAAGTCGTGATTTTCTCAAGCAACAGAGCAGGCAGATGCGCCGAGGAAGGGAATACACATTCTTCTAACCCCTTTTGGATCGAAAAGGGGTCCAATCTTTCCGTGCTAAATAATGTCATATGGGGTCCTAGAACAGGATCGAATTCTTTAGGCCTCAAGCCGGCTTTTGTGAGTGCCGCACAAACCTCTGCAATAGCTCGAGTGCTCTTCGCATCCCATAGCAGGGCGAGCGTGTACTTCATGAGTTTAGTCCTTTAAGGTTAACCGTGTTCACCGACCTTCCAGGGTTTGTATCATGCAAAACTTAGGAACAGGTACGAATAAAAGTGTAAACCATTTAGGATGGGTCGGCACAACCAAAAAAAACGCCGTGCACAAGTGAAAAGCATTGGGTGTCTTGTCATGGCATTTCTTCTTGCCAGCAAGGAATGTCGGAATAAGCGGGATCCATCTCTCCCTGTGCGCGTACAATGCGAGAGACCAAGTGCTTGTGAACATAATGTTGGGCCCATTGCTGCAAGTGTGCTCTTTTAACCGAACTAGCCTGTTCCGAACGCTGACAGCGGTAATAATAGAGTTTCGAAACCAAAGGAGCCCACGATCCATCAAAAAGATTTTCGAGAGCCAGGCGCACCTGCTTGGCCAAGCTTGGGGCTTTTCCGCTTGTTGAGATGCCGATCACCAAATCGCCTCGCCGTAATTGGCTGACGGCATAAAAATCACACAATGACGGCACGTCGGCAACATGGAGCCAGGCATGGTGTTGATGAGCCCATTTTTGAATCACCGCGATGTGGGGGCTCAGCCTATGGATATCGGTAACAAACACCAGTTTAGCACCCACAAAATCCTGTTCACAGACATCGCGGTGATAATAACTCACACGGCCTTCTCGAATATCACTCTCAACTGGGCTATCTGGATCGCGGGATCCATAGAGTTCCACGACGGCTCCCGTATCAAGAAGGCTTACAATACGTTCGTGTGCCAAGGCGCCTGTGCCAATGATCAGAACTTTTTGTCTTTCTAATTCAATGGCGATGGGCAATGCGCTCATGATGAGGCCTCCTGGGACACCACGGCACCTGGGTGTCCGTCCGGATTCTCATGCATGAGGCGATCAGCAAAATGGGTCAATATCACCTCTTCTAACGTGCGGGTGAGCTGACTGAATGGAATTTGCCGGTAAAGACGTTCAGCAATCCGGGCCTTGGGACCAGACTGTCCTCCAATGAAGATATCAGCCCCTTCTTCCCACTGCTCTCCCACTTTCACTTTGACCCCGGTTAAGGCGATATCGGCCAATCCTTGCTGGGTGCAGGCATTCGTACACCCCGAAAAGGAAATGGTGACACTTTGGCGTAAGCGGATGTCAGATGACAATGTCGACAAAATTTGGGAGAGGGGTTCTTTGGTATGGGTAATGGCTAAGGGACAATGGGGTTTGCCCGTGCAAGCCACGGCATTACGCTCGAGTAATGGGGGATCTGGAGAATATTTGGTCAACAGCGGATGTTGGGAGATGGCTGAGACATTTGTGATATTTAACAGCACAAGATCTTGACTGGGCAAGAGGTTCAAATCCCCAGATCCTCCACGCAGGGCGAGGTTCCCCAGGGCTTCGAAATCGTCCGCTGTTATGCTGCCATAGGGGACGTGAAGGCCCATGTGAACTGCATGAGGTTCGGTAGAAGGGATAACTCCTAAGTGATCATGATGATCCAGTGCTCGCAGGTCCACGCCCGCTGGTTGCAAAGGATGCCTAAGGCGCTGTTCGATTTCCGCCCGCAGATTTTCTGCACCTTTTTCTAAAACCAAGGTGCGAAGACGGGACTTGGAACGGTTGGTTCGGAGTCCCTCGTCCCGGTAGATATCTAAGAGGACGGTCGTTAAGGGCACGACGTCTTCCGGTGGGACGAAAACGTTAAGCGCCATGCCGATTCCTCGGTATTGGTGAGCCAAAGCCCCACCCACTAACACGTTAAACCCGGTGACGCCATGGGATGTGGCGGGAATAAAGCCGATATCATTGGCTTCCGCGTGAACACAATTGGCAGGACACCCTGTAATGGCGATATTGACCTTGCGGGGAAGATTGGAATAGCGTGGATGATATTCAAAGAGGCGCGACAATTCGCGAACCACGGGCCGTGTATCGAGCACTTCGTCTGCCAGTTGTCCCGCTAAGGCACACGTTAAGATATTGCGCCCGCTATCCATTCCGGTTTGCCAACTGGAAAGGCCGACGTCTGTGAGCGCTGAAAAAATGGCCGGAACATCTTCAAGGGCAATGTAACGTAGTTGAATGGATTGCCTCGTGGTTAAATCCATGTGTCCCTTTCCGTAACGTCGCGATAAATCGGCAATCCGCTGCCATTGGGGTGGCGAAAGACGGCCACCGGGAATACGAAGACGTAACATAAATAGCCCGGGGGTTGATTCGCGGTAAAATAACCCTAACCATTTGAGACGCACCAAGTCTTCAGGACTAATGGATGACACTCCGTCCTCAATCCACTTGGGAATATCCTCTAATACGGCTAATCCGTCTTTTTCGCGTTTAATGCGTTCAATATCTGCGGGAGTGACTTTTGCCATGCACATCACCTTTCTTCAAGAACCGAAAGCATGAGAACACATGAGAGATTGCAGTATAAGAATTTAAAAACATTACTGACCTGCCATCATAATCGAACAAGATCTTACATAGATACGGAAGTAATCTAACATTAATAATAAAATATATGAACAAAATTAACAAGGTTTATGAATGAATCCGCCCGCCATACACAAAGAGAGATGGTCGTACGAGAGGCCATGATCTTGGCAAGACGTTGACCAAGGCATTGACCAAGGCATTGACCAAGCAATTGAAAGATTTATGCGATGAGGCACCGAAGGGCAAGGGCATCATTTCCTTTACTGTTTGAGGAGAAATGCCGTGACTGACCTATCGAGAACAGGCCTATCTTCTTACGGCTCCTATTCAGAGAAGCTCGGATACGGTGGCTGGATGATTTTAAGGTTCTTAACCGCATGATGCTGGGGCTAAAGGGGGGATGAAGAACGGTTACAACCGATTGGCTGACGGGGAAAGTCTCCAGCCCATTACGTTAGGGGGGACTTTTCTTGATTGTTTGGTTGATGACTTGATCATTTAGGTCCCTGGCCACCAATTCCAGGATCCTAATAGGCGCATAATTGACGGAACGAGGACTAAGCGCACGATGGTGGCATCAAGCAAAATGGCGATACCTAATCCAAGGCCGAGTTCCTGCATGAATTCTAATCCAATCACACCAAAGGCAATGAACACGGTCACCATAATGAGCGCAGCTCCGGTAATAATGCGGCCGGTATCCGCGAGACCTTGGGCAATCGCTTCGGAGTCGGGATAGTGGTCATGATGATAATCCATAATGCGAGTTAATAAGAATACTTCGTAATCGGTCGAGAGCCCAAATAGAACGGAAAACAAGATAAGCGGCGTGGTCCAATCAATGGCTCCCGCCCCCCCGATTCCTGTAATCGGGCGGGTTAATCCCTCTTGGAAAACCAAGACGAGAAGACCAGAGGCTGCGGAAACCGATAACAAGTTCATGAGGACCGCTTTAATGGCCAAGGCTAGGGAGTGGAATAGTCGAAAGAGCAAGATCATGGTGGTGATCGCAATGAGCACGGCGACAATGGGAAGCCAGTGCAAGATCAGCGCGATGACATCCACTGTATAGGCGACCCCGCCGCCAATGAGCACCGTGCCTGAAAACGGATAAGACAAAGACCTCAAGTGGCGCACTAAGGCTTGTGTGGCTTGCGATTCCCCACGGGAATTGGGAAATACGGTGAGTAAAAAGATGTGTCTAGACGGTGATAAGGCGTCATGGAAAATAGCGGGAGGGAGCGCCTTAAAGGCCGCTGCTGGCAAGTTAGGCAGCGGCGGCAGCACTTGATGAACGTCCGGTTGACGAAGAAGTTGTGCTCTGATGGTCTGAATTTGCTTATAGGTCGAGGGCGTATAAACGCTCGAGGATTTTTTCAGAACCACCCATAAAGGACTGCCGACCCCGGGAAACGTGTGCTTAAGCCATAAATCATAGGTTTGCCGGGTTTGTGAAGATGCGGGTAAGGTGTCGACACCAGGATTCCAAAAATGCATAGTAGTGACCGGCCATGCCAGGAGTAACAAAAGGGTCCCCGATGCCAAAAGACTCCATAGGGGTCGTTTCATCACGCGGGTTGCCCACGATTGCCACCAGTGGCTTGGCTTTTCTAACGCTTTTCGGTAAGGCCAGTCTAACCACGGATCTAAAACCACTAAAATGGCGGGTAATAGCGTGAGCGCCGCGATAACAGTGGCTAACACCGCAGCTAAGGAACCGAGGGCCATTGAACGCATTAAGGGTTGATGAACTAAGAGCACCACGGCAAAAGCCGCGGCGACAATACTGCCCGAGAACAAAACGGCCCGTCCGGCGGTGTTGGCGGCAAGATTGGCGGCATCAGGGGCTTTGTACTGTTGTCTTGCCAAGCGGTAACGGTGGACCATTAATAGCGCATAATCGATTCCGACCCCCAGGCCAATCATGGCGGCAGCATCTTCGACTTCGGGTGCAATGGCGATTACGCGGGCCAGGAGGTCGATTCCGGCTAAGCCTACCGTAATTCCTCCAAATCCTATGGCGAGGGGGCCAATGGGCGCAATGACACTGCGAAAAATCCAGACCAGGGCAATGAGGGTTAACGGGAAACTCCAGATTTCGGCCGTTTTTAAATCTTTATCGACTTGATCAGTAAATGAGCGTTCGAGAGGGACTAGACCCGTTAAGCCTCCTGTAAGGCCAGGGGGTGTTTTAGCGAGGAGCTGGCGGATGGGGACAACGGCCTTGGTATCGGCCAGGGAGTTGGTGGTCACATGATTAAAGAAGATGGTGCCATACATCACATGGCCATCGCTTGACATAATGAGTTGATGGACCGAAGGAACCGAGGCGACCCCGGGAACCTTGCGCATGGCACGTAAAATCTGTGTCATCGCCTGGGTATACTCGGGCTGATTGACATGGTGAGGGGAATAGAACACGACGGTTGCCGTGGAATTCGCCAAGGTACCAAAATTTTGTTGAACAATATCTTGGACATGCTGGGAAGGACTGCCTGGCACACCAAGACCGTCGGTCTTGAACTGGTGGGTTAAATTTAACATAAACGGCAGGGAACCGATAAAAATCACGGTCCATAAAATGATCGTGTGCCAAGGATGGTTGACAATCCATGACGTGATCGTTTTTCTGTTCACACGAACCCTCTACCTGCGTCTCCGACATGATTCCTTAATAATGGTGTTGCGTCCATCGTGCGCTCTTTGTTACCGCACGAAGACAACGTGTAATACGTGCGGACACATCGTTTTCAGTCTACTGCATATACCTGTTCTGTCAATTTTTTAATCTGTGTGTTGACGAATTTTATCGAGGGATCTCTCCTTAATGCGGGTCTTTTCGGACAGGCTAGTCTTCTCTTTTGCTGTACTGTGAAGATTCTAGAACACGACCAATGCGAAATATGAGGCGGTCACGGAATGAAGGTTCTTTAGCTTCGGACTCTAGATACTAGTTTAGGGCGTGCTAGGCGTTGAATGGATCATGGGCGGGTTCATGGAAGAGCATCCTAATCCCGGTCTCATCTCAGGCCAACTACCTTCTCCGCTATGTCTTTACCCTATTTCTCCTCCTCCGGTATTTTGTTGTTTTAATAGCGAATAGGTACTTCTCCTTAAGGCAAATCGTTTAAAATCATGAAGAACGATCTGGTTCCCTTGCTTGCCATGCGATTTTAAACTTGTTAAAGGGGGGTGCGGACCATGCCGATGTCACCCTATTACCAACAGCTCCGTGAAAAAATCGGAACAGACCTCATATTTAATCCGGCTGTGGCTGCTGTGATTCACAACGCATTAGGTCATGTGTTATGTGTTAAATCCCAAAATGGGGAATGGGGACTTCCGGCCGGTGCGATCGAAATGGGTGAAACGCCTCGGCAAGCCGTGATTCGGGAAGTCGCGGAAGAAACCGGACTTCTGGTAGAACCCCGTCAAGTGTTGGCGGTTCTAGGCGGAGAAAAATTTCGCTGGACATATCCTGATGGCAATGCTGTGGAGTATTTCATCATCGTTTTTCGCGGCCAAGTCATGACGGGTACGTTACAGCCCATCGACGGCGAAGTCACAGCCTTCGAATATCGTACACCGGAAAGCCTTAGCACGCTTTCTTTGCCTTATCCTTTAGAGATCTTTGCTATCGACTATGACAGGGGACCCTATTTTGATTGACAACGCTCGGTCATGAAATCCGGAATGATATTCCCACATCTTCTAATTCATATCAGTGGCCTTAGAATTGTGGTCCTGAGAGTCTGTGACCGACTGGCATTGAGCTACAGCGAGGAAGGAGAAACTTATGCCCAGATATTCGGTCGTGCTCTGTGACTTGGACGGAACCCTGAGTGATCCGAAGGTAGGAATTACCCGTTCAGTGCAATATGCCTTGCGAAAAATGGCTCTCCCCTCGGTTCCCAAATGTGATGAACTTACGTCTTTTATCGGACCTCCTCTTCATGAATCCTTTATTCGTTATGGATTGACGGAAGCTGAGGCGTGGCGCGCGGTGAGCTATTACCGGGAATATTTTGCGGTACACGGACTTTATGAAAATGATTTGTATCCTCATGTGAAAGCCACATTGGAAAGACTGGCCCATGATGGCGTCGCTCTCTGGCTCGCCACATCCAAGCCGACAGGATTTAGCGAACAAATTCTCGACTTTTTTGGCTTGCGGCCGTTGTTTACTGGGGTGGTGGGAAGTGAATTCGACGGGAGACGTTCGCGAAAAGTCGATGTGTTACAGCACATTATCGAACAAACTCCTGGGGTTAGCCGGGAGCTTTTTCTTATGGTCGGGGATCATGAACAGGACATTCTGGCGGCATCGACGTGGCATATGGACAGTGTAGCCGTCGAATACGGATACGGCTCCCCTACTGCCCTTTATAAGGCTTGTCCGACATACCTGGTGAAACAGTTTGATGAAATTTATCCCATTGTGAAGGGTTAAGGGGGAGCAGAAGAAAAAATTTTTCAAATAGCTGCCTTGATGTCTTGGGGGGCTTAAGACATGTCGTCCCTAAAGATGATCAGGGAGAGCTGATACGGTTTGCCGCGAAAGTGATAGTGTCCAAGACCGCTCAAGGGACGCCAAGCCCCTGAGGGGTTGTGTTGGTGGGCTCTGCCTCTTGATATATGACATAAGATTCATGATAATAATAGCATAATTTGACTAGGCTGCCTTCAAGGCGGCTTTGACCCAATGAACAAGGGAGAAGATCAATGACGCCAGGATCAAAGCGGAATCATCCGTACCACGGGCAGAAGGTGGCTCTCGCTACGAAACATGAAAAAGAACATGTGGTAGGCCCGCCTCTACAGGAGATCGTAGGTCTTGAGGTTTGTGTACCTCCTCATCTGGATACGGATGTATTGGGCACATTTAGCGGCGAAATTCCCCGAAACGGGACCCCAGCGGAAGTGGTGATACAAAAGGCCCGGATGGGAATGGATGCCTTAGGTCTTCCTTTAGGTCTAGCCAGTGAAGGAAGCTTTGGTCCCCACCCTCAATTGTTATTTGTTCCGGGACATCACGAACTTTTGGCCTTCGTCGATGATCGTCTCGGCATTGAAGTGACCGAACAAATTCTCAGTACGGAAACGAACTATGCGCATATAGAAGCCCATCATGTCGATGATGTAACAGACTTTCTTCAACGGGCACAATTTCCCTCACATGGATTAATTGTCCGCCCGAATTCGGGATTTTCCTCAGGCTTGCTGTTCAAGGGAATCATCAATCTTGAGGATCTGAAAAAAGCTATCGAACAATGTAGGTCGGCCTCCGAAGATGGCTTAGCCCATGTCGAAACCGATATGCGAGCTTTTATGAATCCTAGCCGGCAACGGGTACTCCATGAACTGGCCATCAAATTGGCTCATCGGCTGGCTTCTTTATGCCCTCACTGCAGAACACCGGGCTGGGGCAAAGTGGATGTCGTTCGCGGGTTGCCTTGTGCGTGGTGCGGTGAAGAAACCCTTTTGGTGCGAGGAGAAATTTTTGGGTGTGCATTGTGTGACTACCGCGAAACGCATCCGCGTTCAGACGGACTGGAAGTGGCGCCGCCTGATAACTGCCCCTGGTGTAATCCCTAAGAATGAGAGCTAACCGGTGGCTCTTCACCGATGACAAATAGGCGGTAGAGAGGTTTCGCGGGTCCTTTAACAAAGAATCGTGATGTCAGGAGGAAACGGTGCTTGAGAGAAGATGAGGTTTTAATCAACCTGCATCAATTACGCGTATTTCGCACGGTGGCCCGGCATATGAGCTTTTCGCGCGCGGCAGAAGATATGATTTTAAGTCAACCGGCGGTGTCGATGCACATCAAACATCTCGAAGAAACCATAGGAATGCCACTCTTTGAAAAAGTGGGACGGCAAATTTATCTGACCGACGCAGGCACACAGCTTCTGGAATATAGCCAGCGGGTGTTCAACGCCTTGCAAGAAACGCGAGAAGCGATGAGTGCACTGCAAGGCGGGAACGCCGGACGACTCCGGGTGGCCGCCGATACGACGGCTGGCGCCTATGTCGTGCCGGAATACCTGGGCATTTTTCGACAAAAGTTTCCCCGCGTGGATATCAGTCTTGATGTAACCAATCGCCGAACCGTTATCGAACGGCTCTTAGCCCGTGAAATTGATTTGGCCGTGATTGGCCAATTTCCTCGCGAAGAAGAATTGGAAGCGACTCCTTTTTTAATCAATGAACTGGTCGTGATTGCTTGGCCGGAGCACAAATTAGCGCACCGTCAAAAAATTCCTTTGAATGCGCTGGCCAAGGAATCGTTTTTGATGCGTGAGGAAGGTTCGGGAACCCGTGCCACCACGGAGCAGTTTTTTGGGGAATCAGGCATCAGAGTGCGTATCGGTATGGAATTGGCTAGCAATAGTGCGATTAAACAAGCCGTGGCGCACGGTTTGGGAATAGCCGTCGTACCACGCCGTGCCATTGAACTAGAACTCCGTACGGGGCAGCTAGTAATTTTGGACGTTCAAGGGTTTCCCCGGGTGCGCTACTGGCACGTCGTTCAACTTCGTGATCGATTTTTGGCACCACCAGCTGCTCATTTCAAGAATCTTCTTCTAAGCCATTCCCATCCTGCCTTAGGATCGATGCAGGCAGGAGGTCCTCACCAAGAATAACGGGGAGAGTTTGATTTGAGGCTCCTCACGAACTCTTTTCTTGGTCGAGGATGGAGTTTTAAGAACAGAACCATCGTCCCTGGCGTGGAAACCGCCCTAAACGCGAGAAAATAATGGGCGGGCGAGGTCAATGCGGGATCAATATCCGCGGACAATGACTTTGAAAGAATCCATCATCCAAAACTTATAGGTGGTTTTGTGTTTCGGTATTAGTCAGCGCATAGTAATGCTGGTACGCTAACTATGCGACGACAAGACAGAACAGGATGCAAGATGAGGGCCAGCATCACATCTCAGGGAAGAAACAAAGATGCGTCATTTCTAAGGGCCATGATGAAATGCCTGTGGGGCCTATGCCATGGTCGTGGCGTGGCCGAGGTGAAAGAAATCCTTGATATCAGACACTTCTGGAACAGTGGGAAAACCGGACGATGGAGGGACTTCCTTGGGCCAGAAAACGGATATATCTGCGACAATCCCTGATGATTTGTCTTCCGCCCACGCTCGCAGTCCGCCTCTTTTTCCATCAGGAGAGAATTAAGCTAGGACACTATCTGTAGACCGAGGACTTTATGCCCGAGTTGCAGAATGCCGTCAATTGGGATGGGGAATGGAACCCGTGAGGCATGGACAGCCTTTGTTATGTTGAAGTTGACCGAGGTTCCATCTCATTACCGGACGATGGTACCTAAACACTTTTGGATCACAAAACGAAATGCCCCACAAATGCATCAAGGCAGAGATAACAGAGAGGTAACACAACGGAGGTAACAACATTGTCGATGACAACCTTTTACTTTATTCGTCATGGCGAAACCGAGTGGAATAGTAATCAAAACCGTTATTGTGGACGCTCAGATATTGCGTTAGCCGAAACGGGGGTATTTCAGTCTCGAATATTAGCCAAAATGTTAGGGACCATCCCTTTTGATAAAGCTTTTTCCTCACCCTTACTACGGGCACGAAAGACGGCATTACCGATTACGGAACGATTAGGACTTCCTTTACATCTTGATGATCGGTTGAAAGAAATCGACTTTGGGGACTGGGAAGGATTAACGCAACAAGAGATCGAGTCGAATTATCCGCAGCAATGGCAATCATGGATTGAGGATCCCACTTTCAACAAAGCAGGAGGCAATGGGGAATCCGGCATTGACGCGGCTCAACGCATGAGAAGTTTTGTTGACGATATGGTAACCAGTCCTTTCGAGACCATTTTGGTGATATCGCATAATACCGTGATGCGTCTATTTATTGCAGCGTCTTTGGGGCTCTCTTTAGTGAGTTACCGCAATTTCGAAATCGAAAATGGAGACATATGGGTGTTAAACATTGATGACTCGGGCTTGATCAAATGGAAATCCGGTCTGCATATGACCCATCTCATGATGCAAGGGATCGAACCTTTGATGTGAATCGTCTCCACTGTGGGTCTGATAGCCACAGGCACGATAGCGATAGGTCCGGCCCGCCACCTTATTGAGATGACCACAAAAGGATTCATCTGTCCTCTTTAAATAGGAGCAGGCAATCGTTTGTCTTATGAACGATTCAAAAGGGCGACTTTTCGCGTTTGTTAACATCTCGCGATGAAGGCCATCACTATGTCTACTTGGAGTCGTTGGCGTAATGAGCGGATGTTTGTTTGTGTTATTAAGTCAACCATCAATTGTGACATCAAGCCATATTTATTAATAACAGATTAACAACATGCGCCGAACGGCGACTACTGTTTTTGGAATTGTGTCGCCCATAGCGTGATGATTTATCGACTCGACCTGGTCGTGTATTTTTTTGCTCACAGGTATGAAACAGTCCATATATGCTATGCGCCAACATGTGTGTAAACCATGCAATCCAAATAAAGTCCGAAAATATTGATTGCCGTCAACGCGGTTTTCTGGGGTCTGTTCCCGGAATATTGGCCGGGACCCAATGGCCATCATCTTGTCGGACATAGCCATCATCATAATGTTGCTTCAGATCCCAAGCCGAGCCCAGGGATGAGATGACTTGGGCACCACGCCAACCTTCGCCTCGCCACAGCAGTTCCCGTTGGTCGGGATAGTAGATGATATCTTTGCTCCTCAGTTCACGGTCCGGCCAAATTTCCATATCGAGTACCATGATGCTTTCTCCAAGAGAGGCAACCAAGTGGCTAGTTAAATCCGGACCCGTTGGCTTCCCAATGAGAGTTCCCGGACCGACCTCCAACTCATGAGATCCCATTCTCAACACAGCGCGTCCAGACAACACCAAGTAATACTCATCCACCGCGGAATGGCTGTGCAGTCGAGCGGTGGCACTGCCTGGGGGAACGACCTCGACTCGCATGAATGCTCGGCCCACGCCTAATAGCGGCATGAAATAGTGCGCCGTCTCATTTTGCCCATACGTTGTTGTCAATTGTGCCTCCGCCTCACTTCGAGTATCTTCTCCGAACACATTGACTATCGGCGCACGCCAGCAATTGTGCTCGCTTGGTCCTTGACGGTGGTCAATGATGATGTCTGACCAAAAGGACGCTAATCGAATGACAAAATCTTCAGCAGCCGGTGTTAGTGGTGGTACAACGCAGAATACCGTCTCAGGACTATCTGGGCGAATACGGCCCGTCATATGGCCCATGGCTTCCCAAAACCAGCGCGCTAAGGGCACGCTTTGTTTCCCGTCTCCCGCTGGAATATCGCCGAGTGCATCCGGTAGAAAAAGTTGCCATGCCAGATCCCACCGAATGACTGTGTTTGGGGGTTCGGGAACGTCCATTACCAAGACGATTTTTGTCTGTGTCATCGTCTCTACTCCTTCTTGTTATGATGAACACGACTTGGGCCTGATTAGATGTCGCTTCTGGGGTCTCGATTATGAGGTCTTATTATCTAGTATTATTCAAAAATTTCTGGTTGTACAGAGGGCCTGGGCCATCTAAGCATTGATTTATGTCTTCGTATGATCCCTTACCTCGTGGTAAATCAACGATGGGTGTTGTTCCAAGTCTACTCTCTTAAGGGGATGATTGGTGCTGAGCATACCATTTGCGGAGGATATACCATAGCACAATGGTTACCGTTTAGGGACTGCGCCAGAACGGGTTTTGCTACCTTTGTTTTTAGCTCGATATCGGGCAACTTTTTGACGATTTCCGCAGGTTGCCATATTACACCAGCGACGGTGTCCGCCCCGGGATGTATCGACAAAGTACCGGATACATTGCTCGTCTTCACATTGGCGGATGCGTTCAGAGGGAACGCGTTGCAACGTTTCCGCCAGACTATGGCTAATACGCCAAAGTATATGCTGAGACGGGTCCACACCGTGGATCACTTCGTGAAATTGACCTTCGTTCCATATGACATGAGCCTTTAGGTTAAGATCTTCCAGCCACTGATTCCACCGCTTTAGGGCATCGCGTAAGGGTGTGTGATGGGTCAGCGCAGTGGCAATCAGGAGACAGATCTCACGAAGATCTCTTAAAGGCTGTAGCATTTGGCCAATAAATATTGGGTTGTCCACAGGATGAGAAGAGACAATATCTGGGAAATATTGCTTAATCCAATCTAATAAACCTTCAGGCGTCTTGAGGTCATCGACCTCGTGACCGTCATGAAGATATCGTGTGTTCACTAAAGCGGTCCATAAGGTCAAGGATTCGTCGGTATCCATCATCGACATCCCTCCATTTGGAGTGTAACCGGTAAATTTTCTATTTACAAGTGTTTCTTTCATTTGGTAATGTAACCGGTAAATAGTTATTAAAACGGTGTCTTGTTTTTCTCATGAAGGAGAGTCAGAAAATTGATTGTGTTACAGATTTTCGGGTAAAACCATGGCGAATGTGAGGTGGCGATGTATCACACTGGGGAAGGACCAATTCACTGAGGACTAACGAAAAGATATAGGCCGCAATTGAGAGGATAACGGGGGTTAAGGCACTGCGATTAAGGAACGAACTATCCATGCAATGGGCTAAGAACTGCTTGTTACTCATGGCAGGAGCCTAAGAACGCGGCTCTTAACGGGAGGGAGATATCGTGTTAAAAAGAACACTGACGATCTGGGATGCGGTAGCGTTGACGATTGGATCGGTTTTGGGTTCAGGCCTGCTCTTGTTGCCCGGTCTGACTTATCACGACGTTGGGTCGGGCGGTGCGCTTTTGGCGTGGTTGTTCATGGGGATGATGGCGATTCCGTTCATTCTCATCTTTTCGAATCTAACTCAACGGCATCCCGATGCCAGCGGCATCGCGGGGTACATTGCTCAGGCATTCGGTTCCCGTTGGTCCAAGGGGGCGACGTACGTTTTGGCGGGTACATTTCCCGTAGGAATTCCGGCGTTGTCCTTAATTGGTGCCAATTACGTGGCGTATGCGCTAGGACTTAACTCTTGGCAGACGATGGCGGTGGGATATGGGGTTGTGCTGTTGGCAGTCGGAACTAACTGGATGGGCGTCAAGGCGGGGACCAGGCTTCAAAATATTACCGTCGCGTTGCTGAGTGCGTTGCTCACCGTCACGGTCTTTTTGGTATTGCCGCATTCCCGTCTGGCCCGTATCAGTTGGCATCTAGCATGGCATCCCTTGTGGCAAGCGATGGCTTTGGTGTTTTGGGCGTATTTGGGATGGGAAAACATGTCGTTTACGGCAGAAGAATTCCGCAATCCCCAGCGTGACTTCCGTTTCAGTTTATTCATCGGATTTGCCGTGATTTTATTGCTGTACTTGGGTATTACCTTTTCTGTGGTGACGATTTTACCCCAAACAGCTGCCGTTACCACAAAAGCCCCTATAGCAGGTATGTTTCATCAGATATTGGGAGGGATTGGTGGCGACCTGGTGGCTCTTTTAGCATTCCTGATTACGGTGATTAATGCCAACGCCTGGGTTTGGGGTGGATCACGCCTGTATTATAGTGGAGGGCGTGATCAGGTATTACCGCCCTTTTTAGGCCGTATCGACAATGCATCAGGCGCTCCGCGCCATGCCTTAGCCACCTTGTGGATTTTGTATACCCTTAATTACGTGGGGATGGCGCTATGGCATTATTCCATTACCACCTTAATTCTAAACTTTAGTCAGAATTTCTTGGTCCTTTATTTATTAAGCATTTTCGCTTATTTCAAGCTTAATCGCTCGTGGCGATCCCGTTTATTGGCTGTGATGACCTTGATCGTGACCGGGATATTTATGGCCGTGTTTACATGGATGTTGCTCTATCCTGTTCTGTTGTTTGCTATCGCGTGGTTGCTTCCGCTACGACAGCACCAACACGCAGCAGAATCGGTGCCATAAGATCATGGGATGAAGATCATCGTCCAGCGAGGGGATCGACGTATTTTATGTGGGATCCAATCCACTACGGGCAATGTTATGTTCGCACACGGATTTCGGTTTTCCCCTTTCCTTGGAGAAATTAAAATAGGGCAGCATGGTCCATGGGTATGGCAGTTCAGCTTAAGTAAGGTTTATTCTTTAAAGACCCTTAAGAGAACAAGACCCATTATGATCTTTCATGGCAGAATTATCGTTAGACAAAGAGAACCACGATACATGGCCGGACTTCTCCCTCTTAGTCAGAGTCCAGATCCTGAATAGGGGGCATGGAATTAGTGTGGCGAATCGCAAGGAGGTAGCGTTGCTGCATCCAATCCACTGCTTCGGCGGTTACGCGGACGAAAGGATCACGATCTTGAGTGACCTGGGCTCGTTCTAAGGTCGCAAGATATTCTGCGCGAGACGTGGCTGGATAGGATGCTGGAGGATACCCCTCTCGGAGCAATAGGCCGTTGACGAGAAGCCTCGACACGCGGCCATTCCCATCGATAAACGGATGAATGGCCGCCAGCTGAATATGTGCATGGGCAGCAAAGACAATCGGATGCATCCCTGGGGGCCGATGTGCAAATTTTTGCACAAAATCTTCCATGGCCTTGGGGACACGCAGCGGGTTAGGGGGAACGTGTTGAGAGCCGCGAATAAAAACAGGAACGGTGCGGTAATGTCCTGCCTCTTCGGGTAGGATGCCAGCCATCGTCAGTCGGTGCAGATGGATCAAAAGCTCTTCTGTAAGTGGCTCCGCGGATCGGACCCATGCGTTTAAGGCTTCCCATGCCTTTGCCACATTGGTCACTTCTAAATGTTCGCGGAGAGTTTTTCCGCCGATGGTTATCCCGTGTTCTAATACCACTTGGGTTTCGTGCAATGTCAAGGTATTACCTTCGAGGGCTGTGGTGTCGTGTGCAAAACGAATGAGAAAATCGTCTAACAAACTGCGCAGAGTAGCTTCTGGCAGAGGACGCGCCTGAGCAATTTGGTCTTGCTGCTGCGTCACACGTTGGAGTAATTGTTCCAGTGATTCGGGCATGGCGATTCTCCTAGGCATGATGTGATGTTGGAGGTCATCATTTGTTCATCAAGACGCTCTTTTCTAGCAGTATACCGTATTTAGAGGGTGGTCAGATCTGTTATCTTCCATATGATGGAATATAGTTAGCTGGTAAGATGCACGAGGCGCACGAGATGTCTTGTCCAACGCAGGCTTGTTGGCAAACAACTTGTTTGCCTGCAGCATGATGGAACTCCTCGTCCTTTCATGCCGAAGTTCGGCATGAGAGTTTGTTGAGTCGTATGCAAGACATGTTTCTCATTATTTTACGGGTAAGAAACGGACATGGCTACAAATCATGGTCGAGTAGAATTTGAAATGACGCTTTTTCTGGAACTCACATCGTTTGGCGAACACTTTGCGGTGACATCCATATTATGGAATTGAAAACCAGCAAATTGGAAGGAGAATGACGATGCGGGTTCCAAAACGATTGGACCAGGCATGTGGTCCTTGCCGGTATGGGCAAAAACCCACGCCGATACCTTCTCTTCCCCTGCCGACACCGATTCCCGAAATCGATGCGAAGGGTGACCATAATGTGCCGCCCGCTCCTTATACCGAGCCCTCGGAAATTTTCAACTTTCGAGGACGGGTGGCCACCGCGATTTTAGCGGGATGGGGCCGCGATAACGCAGGGCATATGGTACGCTTTGGGGGGCCAGGCACCGATGTCCGCTTTATGCAGGGTGAGTATGTGACGGAGGATGGAGAAAAGCACTACGGGACTTTTATTCATCTTTGACTCGACCTCTATCCAAGCTCAGTGAGCTTTCCGAGCGTCAATGACCAATTGCACAGTTTTCATCAGCCCATTGCGTCTAACGGACTGTTTTGGACGACGCCCATCCCAGAGAACGCTTTGCGGATTAGCAAAGACGGGCAGGTAGCGGAGGTCGTGGTCTGTGATTATCCCGTGATTGACCAACCCAAATTTCCCGCACCTGGCCCCACGTATGAGGCCCGAGTGAGTGTACGCATTCGCTGGAAAGGTCTTGGACCGGAAATTGGCTGGTCTAATCCGCCGGAACAATATGAAATCGCTTTTCACCGGGCTACGGCATCCATTGTGTTTGAGGCGTCTGTGCCAGAATTAGGATTTTCGTTCATGAGCCGCGATTACGATAACTCGGAATCATTATTCGCTATGATCGGTAAAGAACGTAATGGCTGTTTCTTTGAATGACCCCTCATTCTGTCTTTGTGGAGTTGCATGATAAGGAACGAAAAGACATTCCAATGAACCCCCAGATTCTCTGGCACTTGTTAGGGAATCTGGGGATAATGTCGTAGGCCATTTTGTGGGAGTTTGAAGGGATATCGCTTATCTAATCCCATCTATTCCGCTGCGGTTAACGTTTCTGGCTCTATGCGCCAATAGATTCCCTGACTTCGTGCTAAGAGTTGGTAGCCAATCAATTCTCGTCGTAACGTGGCATAATCGGGGTGATGACGTTTGATAATGGCATTCACCTCAGATTCCTTATAACGCTGATTCCATTCAAACTGGTTGGCAAGCCATTTTAAAATGACGACACGTTTCTTCCGGCTTGCCGGAATCTCTTTGAGTTCTTCGCCATTTAAGAAATCACGCAAGACTTTGCGTTCCCACGCATCTTCGGGAATAGGGGCGGCCAATCCCGATAGGTGTTCTGGGGTGAGGAGATGGCTAAATTGCCGCAAATTCTCGGCACGCAACTGGTAGATGTGCGTATTGCCCTCGGCAGACATCTGAACTAAGTCCACGTCACGTAAACGGCTAAGATGATGGGATACGGTGGGGGGTTTTAAATTAAGAGCAGCCGCCAATTCTTCGACGCTCGCGTTGCGTGTGGCTAACACGCCCAAAATGCGTAAACGGCTCATGTCCGAGAGGACTTTGAGAAAAGTCAATAAGGCGTCCTGATCATTGTTCATCGGCTTTCTCCTTTGGCAATGCCGTATTCTTTTCCATGCACACCATATCATAACAATCTAATTAGATCAATGTAAAATTAGATAAATAGCAACATATCGGGAGGAGATATGTTAAGGGATAAGCCAGGACAGGAATTATCGTCTGAAATGGCAAGCATCCCAGGGTTATGACCAAGGGCTCGTAAGCTCGGCCTCTGCTGGCCGGAAACCTTAAAAAATGAGAGGATAGAGATGTGGCAATCACGTCCCAGATGAGGGAAATGAAAGGCAAGGCGAGTCATGGAGGATAAGGATATTGAGGAAAAGGCTCAGCAGGGATGGACAGAGTTTCATGATAATCCTCAAGCACTGAGAACCTACTTCACACATCTTGCGGAGGCCTATCCGGACTCCGGCCGCGCAACATTTGAGTTGGCTAATGTGCTAGATTTTCTCTCGAGAGAACATGACGCTATCCCCTTATACCAGCAAGCGATCGGGCTCGGCTTAACCCCCGAATATGAGGCCTATGCGAAGGTGCAGTGGGCAAGTTCTCTACGCAATTTGGAGCGCTTCGATGAAGCGGTGGTCTTATTGCAGGAGGTCATGACCGCCTTTCTCCAGTTCCCTGCCTTTGCGGTGTTCATGGCCATAGCACAAGACAGTCAGGGAAAACCTCGAGAAGCGCTCCAGTTTGTTCTCGACTGGATCCTTAACCAGTGTCAGAGTTCCGATCTCGCCCGTTATCACCGAGCCCTCACACACTATGTGGAAAACATGGGACCCTCAGGCGAAACGCAAGCACCCACATATGATTTTCGCCCTGTGAGAGCTGAAGAAGATATTCCGTGGTCTTTATTACTGTTGGCAGACCCATCAATCTTACGCATTAAGAGGTATTTAGGCAAAGGGCCATGTGTGGTCGCGCAAGGGCAAGAAGGGACCATCGGCGTCTATGTGTTAGCAAAAACCGACGCAAAGCGCGTGGAACTCATGAATATTGCGGTGCACAAAGATTGGCAAGGCCACGGAATCGGCAAGTCTCTTTTGGATCATGCCGTACAGTGGGCGCGTGAAGAGGGATACAAGTGGATGGAAGTGGGAACTGGCAATTCCAGTTTGGGCCCGTTGGCCTTCTATCAAAAGGCAGGCTTTCGCGTGATCGATGTTATCCCAAATTTTTTTGTCAATGATCATGATCCGCCAATTATTGAAAACCACATTGTCTGTCAAGATATGATACGGTTAAGGAAGAACTTAGACGATGCGTGATGTTAGGGGGAAAGGTTCATCCTGAACCAAATAGAGAAATTGTGCATGGGATCATAAAGTTTGCCGAATACGCTATGGTTGTGTCCGGATTCACGCATTGCCAAGGCATGAGAAAAATAGAGAGATCAATGACAAGTCACGGACATCACACTTGTCTTTGGTCAGTGGAAGAGTAGAAACAGCCCGTAAGGAGGAATTGTCTTGCCGTTAGTACCTATTGTGGTAGAACAGACCAATCGTGGTGAACGGTCCTATGATATTTATTCGCGGTTGTTAAAAGAGCGTATTGTTTTTTTATCCGGCATGGTACAAGATGACATGGCCAATTTGGTTGTGGCCCAATTACTCTTTCTCGAAAGTGATGATCCCGACAAAGATATTTATTTATACATAAATTCACCGGGAGGGTCTGTCACAGCAGGCATGGCCATATACGATACCATGCAGTACATTAAGCCCGATGTGGCCACCTTGTGTGTGGGACTGGCGGCGAGTATGGCCTCGGTCTTGTTAGCGGGGGGTGCGCCCGGCAAACGCTTTGCATTACCTAATGCGCGAATTATGATTCATGAGCCGTCGGTTCAGCAATTAGGCGGGAAAGTGACCGATGTGGACATTTCGGTGCGCGAATTGATAGCTACTCGGGAACAATTGGCCAAAGTATTGGCGCAACACACGGGACAATCTATGGCCACATTGCTCCATGATTTGCAAAGGGATTATTGGATGACCGCTGAAGAGGCTAAGCACTATGGCCTTATTGATGATATTACTGTTCCCAGGCGGATCGCGGGTGCTGACGAGACAAAAGGAGACGCCCCACAATAAATCTGACGACTATTGTATTCGGTGTGGTTTTGCCAAACCGGATATGGTTACCTGGATGAAGCGTGCGACCTTAGCCCTGAGATTTTTATTATTATGGGGAATACCGTAATGCTTGAGGATATTTCAAAATGGGCAGGATTTGACCAGGAGGGATTTCATGACAGAAAATGCACAGAAATACCGGCTGCCCCGGACCGTTATTCCGCACCGGTATCAGATCGAGATAACACCCGACTTAGCCGCTGAAACGTTCAAGGGGCTATTACGGGTCGATGTCGAGATATCCCATAACACGGATCACATTATCATGAATGCCGTCAATTTGACGCTATCAGATGTCGTGATGACAGCGAGTACAGGCGAGAGTTATCCAGGTACGGTGATCTATGAAAGGGAATATGAACGGGTACGTCTTGAGTTTGCTGGCGAGTTGACACCGGGACTCTGGACATTGGCTTTAGCCTTTGATGGCCAGTTAGGTCACGATCTTCGCGGATTTTATGTGACTACCGTAAAGCAAAAGAATGGGGAGACGCTGGTCATTGCCTCGACACAGTGTGAAGCGACAGATGCCCGCCGGATTTTTCCCTGTTGGGATGAACCCGATTTTAAGGCGACATTTGCCATCACGTTGGTGGTTGATGCGGATCTTACGGCGTTATCGAACGCCCAGGAAGTCAGTAGTATTGTCGATGAGGCGGGGAAACGGCATGTGCAGTTTGCGGAAACCATTCCGATGTCGACCTACTTAGTGGCATTAATCGTGGGTCCCTTTGAATTAACCGAACCCGAGGCTGGCCACCGAATTCCCGTACGAGTGGCGGCACGTCCAGGGTTTTCCGCTCTCACGGGTTATGCGCACACTTCTGCCGTTAACGCGCTCAATTTCTTTGAGCACTATTTCGACATTCCCTATCCCGGGGACAAACTCGATCATGTGGCCATCCCGGATTTTGCCGCGGGCGCGATGGAAAACTTAGGGTGTATTACATACCGGGAAGAGGCCTTGTTAATTGATCCCGTACAATCCTCTCCGATGGAAAAAATGGAAGTCGTGAGCACCATCGCTCATGAAACAGCGCATATGTGGTTTGGAGACATGGTGACCATGCGCTGGTGGAATGGCCTATGGCTGAATGAAGCGTTTGCCACCTTCATGCAATTATTAGCAACGGATAGTTTGCATCCCGAATGGGATGTGTGGACCAATTTTGGCGTGCACCGGGCCTATGCGTTCAAGATTGACGGTTTGGCATCGACTCGTCCCGTTGAATATCCGGTCGTTTCTCCAGCGGATGCCCAAGGTATGTTTGATGTTTTAACGTACGAAAAAGGGGCGTCTGTTCTTCGCATGATGGAGCAATATTTGAGCCCTGAAGTGTTTCGTCAAGGTGTCAAAGCCTATCTCAACCGCTACCGCTATGGGAATACGGAAACTCAAGATTTATGGAATAGTCTTGAAGTCGTATCTGGTCAACCCATCCGCGAAGTCATGGAATCATGGGTCTTTCAAGGCGGATATCCCTTGGTGCGGGCCACATGGAATCACGGGCGCCATGAACTTGTCCTGACTCAAAAACCATTTCGGTATGACGGGGAAGGGACAGGAACATGGAAGGTTCCCATCGTATTAGGAATCCATACTCGCACCACGGATCTCTCCCAGTCTTTGTTATTAGGCCCTGAGTCCGTAAGTGTGGCTGTTGACGAGGATATGGAGTGGCTTATGGTCAACCGCGGGGGATGGGGATTTTATCGTGTAGCCTATGATGAGGTGTTGTGGCAACGCCTGATGGCGGCATTGCCAGAAATGACGGCTTTAGAGCGGATATCATTAGCCGATGACATTTGGGCTGAGGTGTTGGCGGATGAAGTGCCATTAGCGCAAGCGGTACAATTGTGGCACTCCCTGGGGGATGAAACGGAACCCGACGTGTGGAACTTGATCTTTAGCCATATGATGTTGTTGGACCGGATTGCCGATGATAAGGGCCGTCAGTTGTTGGCTCAATTGGTGAATGAGGTGGCAGCTCCCTTATTCCAGCGTCTGGGTTGGACGCCTCGTGACGATGAGGACGTCAAAACGGGACGCCTGAGGGCTCAAATGGTGCGAATGCTCGGGACATTAGGAGCCAATGAAGCGGTGAGGTCCGAAGCCAAAGCGCGATTAACGGCCCACTATCAGGGTCAAACATCATTATCCCCGGACTTGATTTCTGCCGTCGTTGATGTTGTTGCCCACAACGGAGGAGAACACGAATGGGAAGAAATGTACCGCCATTTCCAAGAAGCCCACACTCCGCAAGATGCTGAACGCTATCTTATGGCATTAGGGAAGTTTCCAGATCCGGTATTAATGACCCACACCTTTTCACTCTGTCTGTCAAAAGAAGTGCGCATCCAAGACGGCTTGTATGCCATCGGCCAAGGATTACAAAATCGCCAGGTCGCGGACACGACATGGACGTTGCTCGAGAATGAGTGGGATGCCGTTACCGCCAAGTTTCCCTCTTATATGATGCATCCTGTCGTCTACGCCTTGCCCACCATCATTGATGATTCGTTGGCCGAACGCACCATTCAGTGGTTTAAAGCTCATCCCTTACCGGAAATGGCCCGGCAATTAGAGCAAACTATGGAGTTGCAGCGGGTGCACCGCCATTTTGCGCACCGGGTGAAAGGACAGCTGGCGAATATTTTACGCTCATCACGAGCTTAATATTGCGGGACAACGGATCAATGCTCAAGGGCACGATTGGAGCTAAGGTGCAAGATGCGCCACGCCGAGAGACTTGATAGAGAAGAGTGGAGGGCCGCGTGATAACGATCTGGACGACCGGATTTCGGCTTAAGCTTTAGAATATGGACAGGATCAAAAGATCAAATGGCAAGGGGATCCCATGATTAAGGCGCTACGTCCTTTTATCGTGGGGTCTTTTCATGTCCTTGAGATGCCGTCTGTCTTCTTAAGTTTTCGTTTCCCGAAACGCTTGCCGTTATCTTGTCTAAAAAGGATTGGACGAAATGTCTTTTTCTTGTCCGATTGGCCACGTTTTAAGAGGAGTTTTGACTTGAGGTGAAGAAAACCATAACAGGAATATCAAGATAGCGAAAGATAAAGGGGAGGACAGAATGAAAGAACTGACGCGCTCAATGATGACGGAGGATCTCGACGAGTTGGTCCGTCTCTTGGCCGAGACCCATCCCGATCCTTTTCGTCACTTTGGCGGTCCTGTGTCTTTTTATGATGCGGCCCATCGCCTTTTGGATTCACTACCCAGCACGTTGTCTTCAACGCAGTTTTGGCGGTTGCTTAGTCCTTTTGTGGCACGACTTGGTGACGGGCATACCGCGATTTATTGTAAACAGCCGCCAGATGCCAGACGCTGGCCAGCCAACTTTGGCATAGTGGGTGAGGGACTCTATGTGGAATCGGTTCGTCAAAGCGAGTGGTTACCACTCCTCGGGGCACAACTGACGGGAATTGATGGGGTGCCGTGGTCCCTATTATTGGACCGCCAACGTCAGTTGCAGGGGTCAGACAATTTTATCGACACTCTTCGCCGGTTGACCAAGACCCTCTCCTCGCGCCCTTTATTAGCCGCTCTTTTGGATTATGACCAGGAACCAAGTACGATACAGGTCGAACTCAAGCCCGCTTATCACCAAGCCCCCGCAATTTACGAATGGTTATGGAATGCCTATGATCATCCCCTTATGGCGCCTGCTAGTGCGGTTCACTGTCCTGAGATAGGGTCTGGCGGTATGAGTTGGGGATTTGTTAATGATGATCACGATATTACCTGCCTGCGCATTGGCGAATTAATGGATTACCGGGAAGCGTTTGAAGATTGGTATATGTCTGGCTTTTGGCGTCCCATTCAAGAGGCGTGGGCCCAGCATTTCCCTCATGAGCCTTTTCAAAAAGAGGCGGTTCCACAACTTTTGGCACGTATCCCTTCGGCTTGTGAGACGCTCGACACGTTGTTTCAAGCAGCCCAGGCGTATAACACGTCGTGGTTAATTGTCGATTTACGCTTTGCGACGGGCGGGCACTCCTTATTGGAAAGCATTTTACGCTATGCATTATATGGGTCCCGTGCACTTTGGAACGATGAGAGTGGCTACCAAGTTCCCCGTTATTCTCCGTTATATCTGAAAAATTATCACGCATTGCCAGAAGGAGCGTCATTAAAATTGGGCGGCTATGATTTCCGTGATAAACGGGCCTGGCAGAACCGGCAGCATCAACGGCTTAACCCCATTACACGTAAACAGGCAGAAAAAGAGTGGGAACAGGAGATAGAGGGTATTCCCACATTAGCCAAATGGGTTCAAGCCCAAAGCACTCAAAAAAAGCGTTGGAGTCCTCAGGTTCTGATGGTGACAAGCGCCCATACGTATAGTGCAGGATTTGATGTCGCAGCGATGTTGTGGCGCCATGGCGCCCGACATTTTGGTGTGGCGCCTGCACAAGCCGGCAACTGTTTTATTGATGTATTGCATTTTGAGCTTCCCCATTCGCAGTGCCGGGGAACCATTTCCTATAAAGAAAGCTGGCTATTTCCGGAGAATCCTGAGATAGGGACGGTTTTGAGTCCAAAATTTCCTCTAACCTATGAAACCTTAAGCGGTTACGGGTTTGATCCGCACGCGGGGATACGGCTGGCACTGGAATATATTCAAGGGCACCGGGAAACGTTCTAAGTTTTCCCCCGCTCAAAAATCTGGACAGATGGTGATGACGACGGCTTAACGAGCGTGAAATTTTGTTAGGAGGTGTCAGATGTTTTCTTATCCTATTAATGAGGATGTGTCGTTACGGTTGTTAGAGGTGCGCGATGCCGAGCCCCTCTATGCTGTTTTACGCGAATCCGAAAGTTATTTAAGGCGATGGTTGCCGTTTTTGGATAATGTTCACTCCGTTCAAGATATTATCCAGTTTATTGAGTCAGGGCTTGCCCGTTATGCTCACAACAACGGCGGCGAAATAGGCATTTGGTACCGTCAACAATTTGCGGGTGTGGTGGGGATCCATTTCATTAATTGGACGAACCGGACAACAAGTCTCGGGTATTGGCTAGGAGAAAAATTTCAAGGACACGGTATCATGACTCAAGCTTGTGGTGCCCTCATTCGGATTTTGTTTGAGGAATATGATTTGCACCGCGTGGAAATTCAGGCGGCCGTGGACAATATGAAAAGCCGGGCGATTCCGGAACGACTCGGATTTCGGCAAGAAGGGGTGTTACGCCAAACTGAATGGCTATATGATCATTATGTCGATCACGTGGTTTATGGCCTCTTAAAAGACGATTGGCTCACAACGAACACTTCTCCCGTCACGCCCTAACGAAAGCCAATCTTCCCACTTGTCCGGATAGGATCGCTATCATCTCGCATTGGCAGGACGGATTCAATTTCTTCGTCACTCTAAGACACATCGAGGATTGTTATGGTGCAACATGAGATTTCGCCAGAGACTTTAGCTAAATTGTTACAGATTGCAAAAACTCTCATTGCTCGCCGGGATTTGGATGGCGTCTTGCACGATATCCTCCAAAGCAGTCTTGAGTTGATTCCGGGGGCAGATTTTGCTTGTGTATTTTTATATGATGCTGAGGACAATGTGCTCAAACCGGTCGGCGGCGTCGGCTTCGATATGAAGGTGATGAAACAGGTCCGGCTCCGTCCTGGGGAATCATTGACCGGCAAAGCTTTTGTGGGGCGTCAACCCATTTTGTTGCGGACGCCCAAGGAAATCAAGGAAGCCCAGGATAATTTAAGCCCTGAACATGACAATCTCGTTCGCGAGGCGGTAAGACGCCCTACGAATCCGGTTCGTAGCTCCATTGCCGTCCCTCTCATTGTCGGACAGGAAACGGTGGGAGTTTTAGTCATCGATAATTATGATACAGACCGCGATTTCAATGAAACCGATTTGGCTGTGGCAAAAGCCTTGGCCGATCATTCCGCGGTGGCCGTAGCCAATGCCAAGGAGCACGCCCGCAGGCTCGCTGTGTCGCGTGATCTACAAAAGACATTGCACCTGCAAAAACAATTATTGGCCAATCTGGTCAGTGAAGAAAACAGTTTAGCGGGTTTAGCCCGAACCTTATGGCGTCAAATTCATAGCTCGGTTACGGTTTACGACATGAGCCACCAGGTTTTGGCTCGGGTTGGTGAACAGGGCGATATCATTCATTCCTATCCCATCGTGGCAGGCCGACAGGTTCTGGGACAACTTGTCATCGGGGGAAAGACTGTCGACCCCATTGAGCGCGCCGCTATTGACCAGGCTCGGGTCCTTTTCGCTATTGAGCTTTTAAGGCGGCAAGCGGTGGAACAAGAACGTTTGCATAGTCAATCCGATCTTTTTCACCGTCTCTTAGAAGGTAATCAGTTTGCGGTTAATGCGCTCATCAAGTCATATCATTTTTCTCATCCAATGTGGCAAATGGTGTTACTAGCGCGTGGAGACAAAGCGCTTTATCAGACACGCTGTTGAGGCCTTTGACGGAATGGCTCATGAGCTACCATGTGCCCTATACTCTCATGCAAAACACTTTGGTTGCTATCTTAACCGAAGATATTAGTGAACAATGGTGGAATACGCTTGAACACAATGCCCGCGCATGCCCCTTCTTAGGCGATAGCCAAGAGGGGGTCAAGCGGGCGGCGGCCTCTTGGCCGCCTTGCGGGGTTTTTCTTGCGTCCCTTGGGCTTCGACGTAACGTTTCACCGTCTCCAGCGAGGCTTCACCGACGCTCCCGACATAATATGCGCGATGCCAGAAGTATGGCTTCCAATAGAATTTCGCCAAATGATCGGCAAATCGATTGCGCATCCGCCGCGCACTGGCGGACTTAAGATTGTTAATCAAGGTAGACAGGTTCAGCGCAGGATGGATACCCACCAGCAAATGGACATGATCTGCTTCCCCCCCGAACTCAATCAGGGTACAGCGCCAGTCGTTCAGGATTTCTGCGAACGCCTCTCGCAAGGCCGCGAGGAGTTCTGACGTTAATGTCTTCCTTCGATATTTGGTCACGAAGACGATATGTAGCCGAAGAGAGTACACTGCATGTGAGGCAGACATCATTTCTGTGTCATTCATAGTAGCTTAATGATATAATAGACGTCCGAATCAACGCAAGGAGGTGAGGGCATGCTGAACGGGTATAAGTTTCGCCTGTATCCGAGTCCAGAGCAGGAGCCGATCTTGCTCCAGTGGATCGGGTGTCAACGCCTCATCTACAACGCCAAAGTGCAAGAAGATCGCTATTTTCGCCGATTTCAGCGGCGGATGGTCGGGACTGTGGGCGAAGACATTCCTGTCGACCAACAGTACAGCCGCTTCATTACGGCAAAGACCGCATTCCTCCGCCAAGTGCCCTCCCCAGTGTTGCGCAATGGCGCGGTGCGCTGGCGACAAGCCTATCAACGGTTTTTTCAGAAACTGAGTGGTCGCCCAAAGATGAAGCGGAAATCCGGGCGACAAAGTGTCTGGCTGACCTCGGAGTTGTTCGAATTTCGTCCGATAGTCGATGACACCCCCGGCGCGGTGTGCGGGTATCACCTGCATGTCGGTACCGACAAATTTCCCGTCGGGATCATCCCGTATGTGGCCCATCGGCCGCACGCTGTGCCGGCTTCGATATATCTTGCCATCGAAGGGGGGCAGTGGTGGCTCTCGTTTGCGGCGGAGGATCTGACCGTCACGATTCCCGGCAAGGAGGGAGACGCGGCAACCGAACGCATCGCCGAGGATTTACGGCACCTCTCTGCTGACCAACTCGCCGAGCGCACGCTCGGCGGAGATCGCGGGATTGCCAAGCCCCTCATGACCTCCGACGGTCACGTGTTTGATCTCCTACCGGTGCAGCAAACCCGAATCCAGAAAGCGCGGCGGCAGCACCGACGCTGGCAACGACGGGCTGCCCGCAGAAAAAAAGGATCGCAAAATCAGAAGAAAGCCTACCGAAAAGTGGCTCACTACCCCCAGTACGAAAAGAACGTCCGACACGAGTATGCGCATCAGACCAGTCACGCGCTTGTGGTCCACGCAGCCTACGACCTGTACGTCTTTGAGAATCTGCCTATCCAGCAGATGACCAAACGGCCCAAAGCAAAAAAAGACGCCCAAGGCCATTTTCTGCCCAACGGGCGGGCCGCGAAAGCGGGCCTGAACCGGGCTATTCTCGCCTCGGCATGGGGCCAGGTGGTCATGTTCACGCGCTATAAAGCACGGCGCCGAGGCAAACTCGTCATCACGGTTCCGCCCCAACACAGTTCGCAGGAATGTGCTGAGTGTACATTCACTGCCCCGGACAATCGGCCTTCACAGGCTGCGTTTGTCTGTCAACGCTGCGGACACAGGGACAATGCGGACCACAATGCCGCCCGCGTGATCAAAAAACGCGGGATTCAGAAACTCCTGTCCGGAGAACCGCTTACGACATCGCGTAAAACGACGCGGATTTTTCGGACACTAGGGCCGGAACGGTCCGAAGTCACGCCTGGGGAGACTCACATAAGACGTGCTCCGTCAAAGACGGACATGCACAGGTCGCAGAACCAGGAACTTCGCGGAGTGATCCGGGAAACCCCCACCTCAACCCGATAGGGTTAGGTGGCGGGAGAGTTCATGCATATGCGGCTTTCCCTAGAGGATGGGTGAGCATTCGGGGCGAAACCTATCAGCATCCTCGGGACATGCCAAAAGCTCTGCGGATGTTGTTAAGTGTCTGGCGTTATTTGCAGCATTTCCCCACGGTCGTTCCCCCAGATAGTGACTCGGTCGACGCGCGCAACTTTCCGGAAATAAAAATTTTGGATGCGCTACCCCAACAGGTGCAAGATGAGTTTGTGACCAAGGTTTTGGGGCCGATCGAAGACGATGCGATGTTGATCACGACATTAAATACCTGGATCTTTTCCCATCGCTCGTTTTCGGTGGCCAGTCAACGACTCAAAATGCACCCGAATACCATCCGCTACCGCATTGAAAAAATTGCGGCATTAACCGGGACCGATGTGAATGATGACCGGGAAATGATGTTAATCCGCCTTGCCTGTATGTTTCTTGCATTGCGTCAAGACATCTCTTAGGAATTTGTGGGGAAGGGGTTCTCTTTATGTCGTCGTTCCATGAGCCAGCAGTCATGTTGTATGCCCTCATGATATTCGTGATTGAGGAGATATTTGACTTTACGAAATCCGCATTTTTCATAGACATGAATGGCACGCAAATTATCAGCTCGAGGATCCATAACAAGACAATCCACCTCTTGATGCGCTTCGAGCCACTGGCACACCGTTTGTATCAATCCCGTGCCGATTCCTTGATTCCATAACGTGACCTCACCGATAAACTGGTCCATGCCGATGATGTGCTCGAATAAGGAATATCCATAGGTTTCATATTCTTCTACCGATAAGGGGTAGATTTGCATATAGCCGATGGGGAGACCCTGCCAGAGAACAAGTTCTCGGTATATCGGGCGAGAACTCGGGGTCAAATACTTTTCTTGGATCATCTCGCGGGTAAAGCGTTTATCACGTCCCTCATAGAATTCTAAGACGCAGTCATCTGTCAACCAGCGGTAAAGGTAATGGATATCCTCAGGATCTAAAGGACGAAGGATGAAATCGCCTTGGTGGATGTGCATCATTATCTCCTTGAAAGACGTGTAGGGATTAGGGATACACTCTATAGTCTTCAGTGTAGAATGGCGATAAATAAATGGCAACGGGGTTGATTATAGGAAAAAGCCATAGGTGTTCCATTCTATTTGATAGACGCCCTCACTGTGTCATGCCACCCCTTCCACTTTATTCCGTATGGATTTAGGATAACAAGCGCGCAGGTTGGGGATTTGAAGAGGGCACAGGACTTTTTCCCATGTTTTGAGGAACGGGATTGAGACCAAGAAACACCACATACCATCCTTTATTGGTATAGGCTTCGATAAATGTCCATTGAATATAGCCTTCCGCCCATTTTTGACCGTCTCGGAATACAATAGTCGACAAGGGTTGCCCCACTAAAATGGTGCCAGGACCTTGTTCGAGTTCATAACCATGGGGAAGTTGGACTTGGGGTGCACCGTTTTCCCCAGGAGAATAGGCGTGAAAAACGGTGTAAGCGACGGGTCCGTGGGTAGACGCGGAATACGTCGGAGCCAAAAAGTTCGTGCCCACACTCACAATATGGATAGCATGGGGATTCGTTTGTTGGAAGCCTTTGACGCCCATGGTCTCGGTAAATAACGTGGGGATATAGAGATTCTGAAATCCGGGATTTTGGTCTGCAATACTCCCGTGTAGTTCTTGATCGATGGTGTTGAGATTCGAGGACTGAAAAATTGTTCCCGCGCCTTTTAGCACATCCCGAGATACGAGGTCAAACCGACTGGGATAGGCAAGATTGTTCACGGTATCCACCATCAGTAACATCGGATTGTTGGGGGTCGTGGTTCCCTGGTAATACCACGGCACCTGGTGGATAGACACTCCAAATATCTCAGGAATTAATTGCTTCACAGGAAGGTGGGCTCGTCCCGGATATTGAGGAGAAAAGTCCGGAAGATTTATGGATAAGCCATCGGCAACATAAGCCGGTAACAAGCGCCGTACGGTTTGTGGCAAGACTTCGGTAGCAGGACGCGTAGGCGAAAGCACGACGTCTTGGGAAATGCCGCCGGGAAACTTGTTGTTATTAGCGGGATGTTTGGCGAGCAATACCGATGGGGGGGACACGTTACTTTGTTCTACTCCACATCCTGCAATCACCCCCAAAAGATTGGCTGCCATTATGCTGGCTATCCACTTGGCTTTCATCTCGATGGCGCTCCCTTTACCGGTATGACCGGACCTTTAGATGGTACCGTGGCTAATGCCAGTGTGCCACGCCACCCCTCATTGTATCACGCACTCTATGGTGACTTTGGACTCATTTGTAGGCTGAGTCTCGTCAGGGGCGCAGAAGGCGTGAAAAGGCGCTTTGAGATGCCAGGAAGACATCATCGTTTCGTGATTAGCTTTTATTTCTATTGTGGAGTGGAATCTGTGGGGGCAGTGGGGGAATCGTCTGGCATGCCTTCTATCGAGGACGGAGGCAATACCGAGGAGGACTCATCGCCTAACGTAGGAGCAAGATGTTTAGAACGATTCGTGGACTTGTAGCGGTCCCATAACATGCCACCGGCACCAATGCTGGCGCCCAGCAATAAACTTAACAATACGACCAACGCTAAAGAAATGTGCGGGAGTTGCCAGAAAAAGACATGTAATGAGACAGGATGTTGATTTTGGAGCGCTAAAATTGCAATAAGCACGGCACCGAACAGCCACACTATAACCTTTCGGAGACCACGACTTTCAGGATTCACCACGATTCCCTCCGCTCCGACATAGAGAAAAATATGTCTTTATGAAATATTTTACCACAAATAGACACCGGGCCGATTCGTGATGACCTCTCGCCCGGTGCGGATATGCGGTTAAAATCTTATGAGAATAGGTGAATCGCGTAAGAACCGGGACCAATAAGGGTCACCGCCAGAATGACAACAATAAGAATCAGCGGATATTCGAACCCATTTTGTGTGACCCAATACCCGTTTTTCCGGTGTACCGTGATGATAGCCACCAACATGGTGACAATTAACAGCGTCGCGGCAATAGGCAATAGACTGCCCGTGGCCAATAAGAGTCCCCCAATCAGTTCAGCCAATCCTGCTAACAAGGCCATAAGCTTACCCGGTTTGAGTCCGAGCGATTCCATCCACTGGCCCGTACCGGTTAAGCCGTAACCACCGAACCAGCCAAATAATTTTTGACTGCCATGACCTGCATAGGTCAGGCCGATAACAATCCGCACAAGAGCTAACGCGATATTCATCCATCCACCTCCTTAATGTTATTAACTAACGTAAAATAAGTGTCTTTACAAAGGTAATGATAGTAAGTCGCTTATCTATTGTCAATAGCTATGGTAAAATAAGAGACAGAAAGAAGGGATCAAGATGGATGATCTGAAAATATGCCCCAAATTTGAAGCAGCTTTCGCCTTGTTGGGGCAAAGATGGACAGGCTTGATTATTCGTGCTCTTCTTTCGGGACAACGCCGGTTTTCGGACATTACCCAAATGATTCCCCATTTAAGCGACCGGATGTTAGCGGAACGACTTAAAGCCCTCGAAGCGGAAGGTATCGTAAAGCGTATCGTCTATCCAGAAACGCCCGTGCGCGTGGAATATGAGCTGACCGATAAAGGCCGTGAACTAGAACCCGTGATGGATCAAGTCCAGAAATGGGCGGACAAATGGTATCACTATTTGAGTCCTGAATTGTCCCTCTCTCGTCAGAATTCAAATTCCTTGGGGGATTCTTAGGTTTTTGACCAGAGCTTGGCGTATCTAAGGGCTTGAGGAAACCTTTCTGTTCAGAACTCCTCTATAAATCTTGTAATGATTGGGTGCCCATGAGACCTTCTCGTTTGAGCGTGACCTATGCCTTTTTTGTTTACCGCTGACTCAGATGTCACGAAATAATTTGTCGTTGACCGAGGGAACAGATGGCGAGCGTGGGGAGGATAGGATGTGTGGACCATTCGGTTGGTCGAAAAAACGGATGCAGCCAAAGTTATGAATTTGCAAAAAGCTTTGGACCGCGAGACACGGTTTATGCTAATGGAGCCCGGAGAGTTGTCAGACAGTGTGGTGGAATGGGAAAAACGTATTTTGCCGTTCATTGACCAGCCACACAATGTCTTTTGGGTTGTCGAAAATGCCGAAGGCACATTAGTGGGCTTTCTCCGGGCTCGGGGCCAGACTCCGCGCCGGCTCGCTCATTCGGCTTTGATTGTCATTGGGATTTTACAGGAGTATTGGGGACAGGGAATAGGCACCCAGTTGTTCGAAAAAGTCGAAGCTTGGGCCAAAGAGCGTGGGCTTCACCGCTTAGAGTTAGAAGTCATGGTCTCAAACCGTCGAGCTATCGCCTTATATCATAAAATGGGTTTTGTCGTTGAAGGATTACGTCGTCATGCGATTCGTTATGCGGATGGGCAATTTGTGGATGAATATATGATGGCCAAATTAATCCATTGAGTGTGGACCAAAGATTTTTGACGCAAGTCTTCATGTAGAAGTTTTGCCTGATCAGTCTTTCCAATTGTTCTTATGGCTCTATTAAGAAGTGACTAAATCGCGTTAGATTGAAGAGAAGACGTCATGACCGCTGGTTGCAGACGACCAAATCGGAACGTGGGAGGGCTGTCGATGTGGTTTGGTCCCCAGGATCTGGAAGCACAGCTTGATGATGAGATCTTAAGGCGGCATTTGGCTAAGCGACTTACTGTTCCCTTGGCTGGTGAACCTGTGCGCATTGTCCAGTCCGATGACAAAGGGCATCTGATTTTAATGGCAGCAAGCTGGCAGGATCTGAGTCTCTCCTTGGTTAAAGTTCTTTACGAACGGCCAGAGAATAAGATGAGAGGGAACGGGACACCGGTCTTAAACGGTTCCGTCAGCATTTACCGCCATGATGGGGAAGTTATGGCGGTGGCGGATGGTGCCACCTTTACCGGATTACGCACCGCAGCCATCGCGGCGCTCGCAACCGAGTGGCTGAGTATGTCTAAAACGTGTCACTGTATTATTGGCGCAGGTTTTGAAGCCTATTATCACGCCAAGGCTCTCGCTCGGCTGAAGGGCGTCAAGACGATGCGTTTGTGGAACCGGACACCTAAAGCAGCCTATGCGCTCCAAGAGAAGCTTTGTGCCCTTCCGCAATTTTCTCATCTGTCTGTGAGGGTCCACGAGGTGATTGAGGAGGCACTGGCCGATGCGGACGTGATTACCACAGTCACATCCTCTCCGGAACCCTTATTTAACGCCCAGATGATTAAAAAGACTGTGCTCATTAATGCCATGGGTGCGTATTTGCCCCATACCCGGGAATTGTCTAGTGATATTGTGGCCAAGGCGACCTTATATGCCGATTTTCTCCCGGCGTGTCTCCAAGAAGCGGGGGATTATCTCATTCCAGCGGCAGAGGGTCTTCTCGATCTGACACGCGTTCGGCCTTTGGCGAGTGCAGCGCATGATGGACCAATGCCTGGGATTACGGTTATGAAAAGTGTTGGCTCCGCAGTCTTTGATTTATCCTGTGCCGAATGTTTAGTGATGTCAAAATAATGATGGGAAATGCAGGAAAAGAGGAGACGCGATGGCGGATACAGCTGACGTGATTATCATTGGCGCGGGGCTCATTGGCTTATCTATTGCATATCATGTAGCCAGCAAAGGGATTTCACATGTGGTGGTGATTGAGAAGGAATCTTTATGGGGCCACGGCTCGTCAGGACGCAGTGCCGGTGGGGTACGTCTCGAATTTTCTCATCCCAGCGCTGTAAAATTTTCGCAGTATGGCCTCGAAATGTTTCGCCATTTTGATGACCTGTTCGGGATTTCAGCGTCTTTCAATCCATGTGGTTATCTGTTTTTGACTCGAGATCCTGGCCAGTGGAAGGTTATGCAGGATTTATCCTTAATGCAGCAATCCTTAGGCGTTCCCGTAAAATGTCTAGCACCGCAAGAGGTCTTTTACCGCTTTCCTTATGTGAAAATTCCAGACCTCGTGGGAGCAACGTTTTGCCCAGAGGATGGCGTTGCCGATCCCGGCGCGGTTCTTTATGGGTTTGCTAAACGGGCTAGGGATCTCGGCGTTACCATTCGGCTCGGCGAACAAGTTACCGGGATTATGGCGCACCATGATCAGATCATGGGCGTTACAACGACCAAAGGAGTCATTACCGGCCCCGTGGTTGTCAATGCTGCAGGTCCTTACGCCAGCACGATAGGACAGATGGCCGGAGTGGAGATTCCCGTGCGTCCATACCGCCGCAGTATTTATATCACGACACCTTTTATGGACCTTCCTCCAATGATGCCGATGACTTTGGACTTGGAGACGACCTCTTATCTTCGCCGGGAAGGGGATAGCGTTTTGTTGGGGATGTCGGATCCCGATGAACCGAGTAGTTATCACACCGAAACGGATCATCAGGTATTGGAAAAACTGATTGACACCTTATTGCGCTGGGTCCCCGCATTGAACCATGCGGCCATTTTGCGCGGTTGGGCGGGATTATATGAAGTTTCTCCCGATGATTCGGCCATTATCGGTGAAGTGCCGGGTTTGTCTGGATTTTATTGTGCCAACGGTTTTAGCGGCCATGGCTTTATGCATTCTCCGGCTGCCGGTCGAGTGATAGCTGAATTGATTGCGGGGGAAGAGCCGTTTGTCGATATCCGTCCGTTTCTTCTCGCCCGATTTACGGAGAACCAGCCCACTTGGGAAACGTTTGTGATTTAGTGGAAATTTCCGGGTGATCAGGCAAGGCGATTGTTTGTATAGGACGGCAAGCATGATAAGAGATGATTTTAGATCGTAGCATAAACACACAAAGGGATCTTGTCGATCATCCCGTCTTCCAAATGCTGTAACTTCCGTGCCAGTGAGAGTGAGAGCCGCTAAAAGTGTGATGGGATAGGTTTTTTCACTCGCCGGATTTAATCGTTAAGAGGGTTGCAGGTTTTGGGATTTCCACTGTTCGATAAGATGATGGCCAAGAGTGTTGTGTTGGTGGCCGAAGAACAAGCGGGTCGTGTTACTTGCGCTGTCGGCTAACTCCAAGAGCCCAGCGGTGCTCGAAATGCTCAAGGAAGAAAAAACGGTTGGCCAGATTGCTGCCGAATACGGCATTCATCCCTGCCCTTGGCATCGCGGGAAGCGCCGGAGGTTCGAGCATTTTCCGCCGTTGTTTACTGAGTCTCAAGCGCTCTAACAACATGCCCCAGCCCACCAACAACAGTTGACGGCACTTTAGGCGAAAATCGGCAAACTGTCCCCCATGTTGAGTGGCACAAAAAAGCGTTGGACAACGTGTTGACGGAACGGCTTTGGCGGAGTATGCAATATGAAGACGTGGATCTACCTGCACGATGACCGTTCACCGCGGGAAGCACGGTCCGGCCTGAGCCGATATTTTACAGTGTATAACTATCCCTGACTTCACCAGGCATTGGGATATACGCTACCCGCCGCCTGGTATTGGCCCTCCCGTCACCGGACCCGGATTGACGGGAAGAGAACCATCGGAGATGTTTCCCATGGATTCGGGTGAGACCCCATAGGCAGCCGTTTGGGTTGAGCCTCCCGTTTGCCGGCGGGCCCACAAGCGGCCCACGCCAAACGGGGGGATAATGTCCTCAATGAAGACCAAAAGAAAGGAGGCCCGTCTCAACACTTTGGGGCTCAAAAATCTGTCTTAACAAAGGGGTTCCACCTTAATTTGATCCGGTGGTAACCGCTTTACAGTGTGGGTTCGATCAACACGACTTTCAGCGAATATCTACCCCTTCGGTCCCGAGGTTCGTCACACTCAATCAATATCTAAATATGCTGTGCCGCGAAATACATACGGAAATCGTAGTGTCCCATAATCCGAGTGGGGCCCATCACCTTTCTCCACTCGAGATGACCGTAACCAAGCCAACGACAACGGCTTTTCATCAGCGGATGATTAAAATCTGTCGAAATTAAGAATAGATACATTTTTTCATCCTTGTACATACCAGATGATAAAAATATGCTAGTGAGAAATAAAAGGACTACGATGGCTTCGACGGATGGAGTTCCCTGAAATCATGAATCTGGCTTTCTGATTAAACGGACATTTTTAGGCTATTGGATTCGCATGGACAAGTTTCTGCTATAATAATTGTAGTTTTCTAATATTTCCCATAAAGAATATTCGATAGGAGACAATTTGTGAATATCTTTATTCATCATGTAGGAAAAGACGGCGCTAATCGTGATTTTCCTAAGAGCATTGAAAATCAAGTTCCCTCGCAAAAGACAAAACTATATAAATCAACTTTTCGTAATGGCCTAAAGAATATAGGAGACGAAACTAACATATGGGGCGTCCCAGCAGGAGCTAAGCCAATTTTTGACCAATTAAATGAGGGGGATTGGATATTCCTCATTGGCTCGTTGAATAAAATTCCCGACACACAAACATGGGAAAGTAAAATCCGATTTGCTTTCCAAATTGTTGATTACACCATCGGTATAGAAGAGCAGGCGTTTGATCTTAGCAAGAGCATTTGGGGCGAGCCAAGATTTCCCCTCGTTGTGGTTGGGCAAGTCTTTCCGATCGACCTTCAATATAGTCGGTTATTACGTTATATAGGCTACAAACCGAATTTTTTTCCATCAGGACTCTTTTTTAGGGTTAACGAGAGCCGTATGGCTATGACACCTGAGGAGTTAATGGAAGAAATATTGAGTGAATCGTGTGTAATGGACAAGGATGATCTAGTATCTCAAAGAACAACTAAATTCGTATTACGAGCCATTAGAGCTGCATCTTTTAGAAACCGTGTTTTAAATGTTTTAGGCAAACAATGTGCAGCGTGTAATTTCAGCACCCTTAGGGAACCATCGCTTTCTAGTGGAATCGAGGTCGCACATATCGTTCCCGTTGAATATGGCGGTCAAGATACCATTGAAAATGGGATTCCTCTGTGTCGACTCCATCATTGGGCATTCGATAACGGATTAATCACGTTTCGCGTAGACCACGAACGTTTAAAGACTGTTGTTCATCCGACTCGAGGTATGTATTTAGGCCAACGAGATTGGGCGTTACAGCAATTTGAAGCATCTACTATTTCTTTGCCAGGAGATAAGCAGTATCTTAAAATTCTTGAACGTAATTTGAATGAGCACAATTCAATTTATAGATGGGACCTAAGTTAAAGACATTGTTTAAGGTTCCTAAGGTAGACACTAGACGGTTCGGAGCCCGCGGTGCCTCGTGGAGTCGAAAGGTGTATATATGTATATATAAAGTTTTCCATGAAAAGGGTTATAGAAAGCTCGTCGTTATGTGAACTTTTCAGAGTTAACAATCTGAACTTTTCGACATGGCGCATGCGCTATGATACCCTCGAAATCCATAGCATCGCTTGCATCGAGAACCATCCGATCGATTAGAATCACTATCTCATCCAATCTGCGGTAATAAGGATCGCCCGCTTTTGGCCAACCATGCTCCATGTCATAGTTTCCGAGGATATCCGAATCGAGGATGCCCTTAACGAACCATGTTTCCATGTCTTTTCGCCAGTGCCACGTTTGTCAATGATTATATAGCTAATAACATGCTGAGATTGTTGACGCTTTTAATTCCCCATGGCAATATCTTTATCGAGCGACTGTGGCGATTCCGTGAAGTACGAGGAAGTCTAATTAAACGATTATGCCTCTCCGCAAGAAGAGCGCCAAGGCTTGAATCGCTACGTTCACTTTTACAGCCTTCAGTGTCTACATCAAGCGTTAGGGTATCGCACGCCTGCCGAACGTACTATCCGGGTTTTCCACCGTTAACACGGCGGAAGTGCCGTTTGAGCAATTTGGCACAGCCGGATGGGCTGAGCTCAGGACAAGTGCCCAGCTCCTACGTATGCTGACGCTTTCACTGACTGTTCCATCAAAATACACCAAAAAAGGGGGAACAATCTCACACTTAAGGGCCAAAAATTTTGTCTGGACAATGGGGTCCACCTTACAGTGTTAGAGCGTATCTCAACCGTCTTGATTCAAACCACGAAAGGAGGAAGCGGCGCTCCCCTCGGTCTAAACCGAGGTTCCGCGTAACTCTACACCTTATGCGAAAAGTGCTTGTGATAGGATCACCAGGGGCTGGCAAATCAACCCTTGCCCAGCAGTTGGGCGTTATCACAGGACTTCCTGTCATTCATTTGGACCGCTTATATTTTCGACCCAACTGGGTGGAGCCGTCTCTTGAGGAATGGATCTCAATCCAAGAAGACCTTGTCCAGCGTGATGCATGGATTATCGATGGCAATTATGGAAAGACACTGGATATCCGTCTTCAGGTGGCCGACACGGTAATCTTTCTTGATTTTTCTCGTTACGTTTGTTTATGGCGGGTCTTAAAGCGCATCAAACAGCATTATGGTCATACTCGAGACGATATGGCTGAGGGGTGCGAGGAACGGTTTGATGGTGAATTTTTGCGCTATATCTGGCAATTTCCCCATGATCAGCGGCCCCGAATCCTCGACCAGTTGCGAGAAAGACAGCAGCGGGGGACCCACATCATCCACCTTCGGAGGTCATCAGACATTTCGCGTTTATTGCAAAGCCTCACTACATCTTTAGGAACAGGCAAACATCGCTTTTAATCGGTGACAGGGGTGATGGTCCATCACGCCGCTCTCAAGAGCGAAGCTTGACAAAGCTTCTGGTTGACTTGCCCCAGTGCTTTGGGCACTCCATTGGGATCGTCACGACATCACGGGTTACGCGTCCTCGTCCCATGCCCTGTCGCTCACCTTTTTGCTGAGCACGATATTAGGGTGGCGGCATTGTTAGGGCGGAAGAGGGTGCTTGAAAGTCGCTTTTTGCTACCGGAGTTCTCGTGATGTATCTCTTTGGGATTGTTTTGGCCTCACGTGTTAGTCGCCATGAGTATGACCGGCCCTGATCGATGATCTTTCTTTTGTTTCGGCGAGGGCGCGCTCGGCCTACTGGATGCCCAGCGAAGTCTTTCCTACCGAAATCCGGACAATGGATTCACCGGATAGATGGGTGGCGCGACATTAATGGCTCTTGATCAATGATAGGGCAATGAGGGTTTGAGCATTAGCTTACCTCGTTACCCTATCACTTGAGCGGGCTCAAAATCTCTAAAATACAGCATAAGACGGCTTGGATTCCCATTATTTGTTCGGAAACAGCACGCCCATTACCCACGATCTGGCTCGTCAAAAAGATAAAGATAGGCCCCGTATCCTTCTTTTTCCATATCGGCTTTGGGTATGAAACGTAGGGCGGCAGAATTGATGCAGTAGCGTAAGCCGCCCTTTTCCGGTGACCCATCATTAAAAACGTGTCCTAAATGTGAATTGGCCGTGTGACTGCGTACCTCGGTGCGAATCATGCCGTGACTGAAATCTTTCTTTTCCTCAATTTCTTGCGGATTGAGAGGCCGGGTAAAACTAGGCCAACCACATCCGCTATCAAATTTGTCTCGGGATGAAAATAGCGGAACTCCTGAAATGATATCCACATAAATTCCCTCTTCATGATTGTCCCAATAGGCATTGTGAAATGGGGGCTCCGTCGCTGCATGTTGGGTGACTTCAAATTGCAAGGGGGTTAATTGATAACGCAATGACTCTTTATCCATATTCTCACACTCCCTTCCCGGATTCGGACCTCCAAAAAGCTCTCTCGCTGCTTTTAGTATAGCGGTTTGATGACAGAACACACGATCTGACGGACAGTTGTATGGGCATGTTCGAACATGATTCATGGCAAATCTTCTGTCTTCTTGACAGAGAAAAACGCGCACGAATGACTGCGTGCCTAATGCCTGATAGGTAAAGAAAGGGCGAGTTACCAAGCAAGCAGCATAAATCGGCCAGAGATTGGAAAAGATTCATGTATCGAACACTGACGACCATTCAAGGGGTAGGAGGTTGAGGCACTATCGACCCCACGCATGTTAAAGCGGTGCAACATATCCAACAAGCCGCGGACCGCCTGCTCGCGGAGATTAATGCCTGGAATCCTCTCAAGCCAGATGGCATTGGCAAAGATATTACTGCAGTGGAAAAATATTTACAAACGCAATTACTGAAGAGTCCTGACTTCATATCCCGGATTATCCAAACGGCGCGGGGAGAACGGGTTTTGATCGCATATATTGATGGTCTGGTGGATACCACCATGGTCGATCAAGATATTATTGCTCCCTTATTGAAAACTAAGGTACCCGCATCATCGTGGAATCAACAGTCTTTGCATACGGGACATGTGAGCCAGGAATCGCGGTGGGACAAAATTTGGCCCAAGTTATTATCTGGTAATACGATCCTGGTTCCTGAAGGATCTGCCTATGCATGGATTATTGATACGGTCAAATATATGCAGCGCTCTATTGGACGACCGGAAACGGAAGCGTCCATTCGCGGGCCGCAAGAAGCTTTTAATGAAGTGGTCCTAACACAAATGAATCAGATTCGTCGCCGCCTGCGAGATAGCCGGCTGAGCTTTCAAGCGATTCAATTGGGACATCTCGATCATCATCAGGTCATTGTCGCGGCCTTACGGGGTGTCGTGAATCCTGGGTTATTGGAAACGGTCTTGTACCGCTTAAGGCGCATCCGCATTGATGCTGTGCCTAATGCTACCCAAATTGGCAGTCTCATCCGGGACCATCCTTACAGTATTTTTCCGACCTTGCGCTATAGCGAACACGTGGATTTTGTGGTCTGGGCTCTAGAACAAGGCAAAGTGGCGGTATTAGTCGACGGCGATCCGTTTGTGATGATTCTTCCGGCGACGATGTGGGATTTTTATAAAACGCCGATGGATTACAATTCGTCATGGTATGATGCGTCGTTTGTGCGTTTTATTCGTATGGCAGGGTTTTTTGTCACCCTATATTTTCCCAGCCTCTATATTGTGTTCACAACGACAAATCAAAACTTGGTACCCTACCAGCTCTTGACCACCATCATGGGCAGTCATATTGGATTGCCTTTTCCCCCCATTTTAGAAGCCGTGGTTATGATTTTTGTGATAGAGATTATCCGGGAGGCAGCGCTTCGCTTACCTAAAGCGCTATCCACCGTGCTTGGAACGATGGGCGCGATTGTGGTGGGCACTGCGATTGTGAAGGCAGGATTTGTGAGTAATCAAATTATCGTCATTATGACCATTACGGCGCTCAGCTTTTACTCGGTGCCCAGCTATGAATTAGTCGGAACATGGCGCCTTGTCAATTTTCTCTTGTTAGCGGCTTCCCAGCTTTGGGGATTATTTGGCGTGCTATGGGTATCATTGGCATTAATTGTGGAGCTAGACAGTATGGTATCATTTGGCGTACCCTACCTGTCGCCTGGAATTCCCATCAACTGGCGTGATCTTAAAGATAGCATTGTACGCTTACCTCTTGCTCTTTGGAAACGGCGATTAACCGCGGTGCGTCCTCTGCGTTTTGTCTGGCGCTATCCGCTGCAGGGCAAAAGTATGCAACCTCGGCTCAAACGCCATCAAGTCAAAGCGCGATGAAAATCCGGTTGTGGTGGAAAGTTTTGGTGATGGGAATGGGGATGATGTTGTTGCCTGGATGTGGCACGGTGGCCGGCATTAGTCAAACCGGCATTGTCTTAGCCCTCGCGGTAGATCCCGGTCCTGCTGGGCAATATACCTGGAGCTTTATGTTTCCTAATCCCACAATTACGCCAAGTAGTGAGTCCAGTATTAAACCGTCTGAGGAATTTTATGTGCTGCAAGCTAAGGCCCCCAGTTTAATGCAAGCGGTCGAGGATGTCAGTGCCTTAACTGACCGTTATGTCTATTTGGGCGATGTCCAATTTGTGGCTGTAAACGTGGAGTTTTCCGCATCTGATGTGGTGCATTTGATGCATCTTCTGATTAATACCGGGGAATTTCCGCCCCGGGCCTGGGTTACGATGGCGTCGCCCTCGGCCAAGGCAGTCCTTAAAACCTCGCCTCCGGAAGAAGTTGTGCCCACGGTGTTCCTATCGAATTATTTTAGTTGCCATGTTTGCCATCCCGTGCAGCTTGAAACCCGCGTGTGGCAGGTATGGGACGATCTATTAGTCCCTAGCCATACTGCTGTGATTCCCTTGAGTGTGGTTCATGGCAGAACCCTGAGGATCAGTCGCTCGGTATGGTTAACCCCATGTCAGATCATCAAGTGTAGCCAGAGCCAGACGATTGATTGGGCCATGGCCATGGGAAAATATGAAAAAGGTGCGTTGATGCTACCTAGTGGCAAGGAAAACGGGTTTGCCGAAAGCCTTCGCTTATCCTCGAGTCGTCAGCTTACCCGTGTGCACCGTCAAGTCATGGCAAAGTGGAATCTCACCCTGAATGGACATTGGGAGGCCATGGGACGAAGTGGGCGGGAACAACGGTTAAATCAGGAAGCTGAACGGTTAGTGCTGCACCATATTTTGCAGCTGTACCAGTGGGCACAAAAGCATCATGCCGATCCCTTTGGCGTGATAAATCAAGAGGTGTGGACGTCTCAAGCCACGTCGTCTCAGATCCCCCCCTTGGAGGTGACGGTTCATTGCCGCATCACGCCTACCGCGCGCACCGGGTAAAATTGCGCAGTGGTCTCGAACCCATGGGGACTTTTGAGTATGCCACCGTTTTGATTGCCAGCTATGTCGCCGGAGGGGTTTACGTTTGGCCACGGAGTCTTTGCCTTATCGCTGGTTCTAATGGGATATTAGCTTTGGTCCTCACGGGCTTATGGGGACTCTTCATTTTGGGAGGTGTGGCCTATTGGGCTTCTGTGACGCCTGGGAAAACCGCCTATCAAAAACTCGAACGGACCAGCGGGAGATTTTGGGGTGTCTTGATTGCCGGGATTGCTGGAATATTAACCATGACCTATATTGCCGCCATTGGGGCTTTGTATATTACGGTTTTGACCACGGTGGTGATTCCTGGGCACCGTGCCTGGGCATTAGGTGTCATTTTAATGGGGTATATTTTTTGGTTGGGCACACGCCCCCCCATTTCCGTGATTCGGTTGTTTACCTTAACGATTCCTGGCTTGACTCTGTTAACCCTGATTACAGTGGGATTAGGTTTCGAAAATGTGCAATTCCCTAATGCCCTACGCCCGCATGTCCCGATTCAATGGGGCAATGTCTATGATGCCACGGTCTCGGGTACTTATTTTTGGGTTCCGATCCTACCGTTGGCGACAGCCGTGGGTTTGGTGCGGGACCGATTTCCCGCTAAGGTGATGCCGACCACGTTATGGACCGTGGTGATTCAAATTTTTCTTTTAGTCCTGTTATATAGTCTGGCCGTGATGACCCTTGGCCCTGAGGGTGTAGCCCATGCGACCTGGCCAATCGTCTTTGTGTTTGAGAATATTGATCTGTCCAATTTTTTTATCACAGAGATTGGACTGGGTGTTGCAATTATTTGGACCGTGAGTTTTATTGGTTTTATTGCTTGGCATGTTTGGCATCAGTCTCTCCTGATTGAACATGTATGGAAAAAAAGACCCGGTGGTCTCAATCCATGGGTGATTGCGCTTGTCATTGCGGCTGCCGCCATTTTGGTCATGCGACTGAGTTTGAATCCCGAAACCTTAGAGGCTTTTTTATTAAATACTCTAGCACCGATTAATTTTTGGTTTAGTACAATTTGGGTTAGTATCGCCGTTATTCTTACCCTGTGGAAGCGCCGGCCATCTCATCATGGCACGGCTTCAGATTCAGATGTTTAGAAGAAAAATGATGGCGACTAGCTGGATCTATTTCAATCTCTTTTGAGAGCAAAACGTGGAATTCTTGTGCTTTTGAGCCATTCTTCCTGTGCACAGAAAAGATTTATGATAGGCTGATTACAGCTAAGATGGAAATTTGTGACAGCCGCTTGATGGAATAAACATCTCTGGCCCGTAACGGCGTCTGTGGGAATAGGAAGAGAGCGAGGGGGACCCTAATGCGTATCGAAACCCCACAGGGTGCTATTATGGTGGATGTGTATGGCCAAAGCGATCAGGTCTTGCTGCTATTGCACGGCTTGGGGAGTGCCCGTACTACATTTGCCGGGATTGTGCCCTTTATGCCAAAATGGCAGCTTATTATGCCGGATTTGCTGGGTTTTGGGGAAAGTGCGAAGCCCCCTGCATTTTCTTACTCCTTGTTGGATTACGCAAAGAACTTGGTCGAATTGATGGAGCAGATGGATCTCTCCCGGGTGTCAGTCGTGGGACATAGCATGGGTGGCGATATCGCCTTGGCCTTAGCAGTCGTGGCACCTGAACGCATCGATCGACTCATTATTGCTGAAGCGAATTTGCTGCCGAGTCGCGGTTTAAAACGTTCCTCGATTTCGGCTCGGGCTGATGGTTTACCAGAACCCGAATATATCCAGCATTTTCACGAATTTTTCCAGGATCTTTTCGGTCAAGATACTGCGTCGCAATCCTTGCGTCATTATGTTCAGACCTTACGGCAGGCCTCGCCGATGGCCATGTACCGGGCATCGCAAGCATTACTCGACTTAAAGGAATTTGACGTTGAAAAGACATTTATTCAACAAGCGATAGGTACCCTGATTGGCGAACGTAGCCGGGGATCAAGACAAGTCCAACAGGCGTTATCGTCACCGGTTCCCATTCGTCTGATTGCCAATGCAGGCCACGATATGTTCGTGGAAAATCCTAAGGGCTGTGCGTTAGCCATTCAGTCGCTGATGGCAATCGCAAGACGGTGATGGAAAATCGACTTGACACCGAATACCCGAATCAAAGGAATGACAAAAAGTGAATACAAAGCCTTGTGTGACGTGTGCAGAAGTTCTCGAAAAACCTTTACCACGTTGCTTGTACTCCATTCGTCTAGAGGACAATGGCGCGTTGGGTGCGGTAATCGGACAAAATCCCTGCTGGATGAACAAATAGGACAACGGCAAGATGTCTATCATGACTCCCATGACTTTCTTCACAATCCCGCCTGGAACGGTAAGTGACCGTACTGTCTCCCACAAAGAACAAAGCTTGATGCTTGAGAAATGATCCAAAGCCGATGTCATCCATAACGAGATCGGACGAGAGATCTTCCAAGGCGACGAGAGCATTATTTCCATTTTATCAGGCGTTGTGATCAGCCCCGGTCCACTCAGGCGTCAAAAACCTGGCATCAAAAAAAGGAGAGTAGATAATGCTGTCGAATTTAGTCACCTATGAGCAAGATGCTTCAAATAGATGATAAGGAGATAGCCTATGGTGCGATTCAAGTGGTTGGGGGGCGGAATGATGGTGTTGTCCCTAATCTTGAGTGGATGTGGTTCCGCCTTCAGTAGCCAGGCGCACCCCGCCACACAAGCCCCTAAAGTACCTTCTGCCCAGGCATCTGGAGAACAGCATGCGGTACATATTGTGGTACAAAAGACACAAGGTCATTTAACCGTGCGGCTTTCGACATCTCATGCAGTGCCCGCAACAGAATCCGAAAAATTACAGAGTGCGGTGAATCAACTAAATCAGTTGCTTGAGCAGTTACAAAATCCTTAAGTTGGGGTGAGATTTATGAAAATAACTCCTTTAGCCGCGGCCTTGGCGGTATCGCTCATCGCCACCGTACCGGCGATGGCTGCGGGTCATAGTTCGAGAAATAGTCCGACTCACACGTCTTATGGTGCGCCTTCCCAAACGGCGACGACAATGTCTAGCCATAGCAATATGCCGTCATCAAGCCCATCCGGAGTACCCGGAAGCCAGGGTTCATCGACGCCGTCTAATGATTCCTCACGGTCTTCGCCGCCGTCCTCGCATGGACAAGGGTCGCCACCTTCGTCAAATCGACCAAGTCAAGCGTCCTCTCTACCGAGTCAAGCGACATCGCTGCCGAGTCAGGCTCAACAACATGCTGCTATGTCGTCCCCACAGCGAGGACCATCTCAAGCCGTGCTAGCCGATGTTAAAGAAATGCGAACGCTACAAGATAAAATTCAAAGCGCACGCCAAAATTACGTGGCAGCCATTGGGGCGTATGTTAAGGTGTTGTCAGGAGATTTAGCGGGAGGAAAAACGTCCATTCAGACGGCCTTAACCCAACTCCAAAGCATTAACACGACCCTCGCCCAAACGGTCAAAAGCGAGAAAACGGCCCAAAGTGCGTCGGCATCTGTCGGTTCTCACTCAAGCTCTCAGACCCTCTCCCAAGTGATCGCCTTGTTTCAAGCCGAATTGACGGCCTTGACGCAAGCGACAACACAAGTCCAGTCGTTAACGGCAAGTTTGAGCGCCGGAACGTCATCAACTAGTCCCAGTGCCGCCATGAGTCCCAGCCCAGCAACCAGTCCCTCATAGAATCCGGTCGAAAACATCTGAGAACAAGACGTTTCCTACATTTAGGGAGCGTCTTGTGTTTGTCATCTCCTGTTGAAACTGATGACGAACATTCTCTTATCGGTTAGTAATGGTTGTTCAACGGGTAGGGGCTCGTCACGTTCGGGATGAAAGCCATGGAGAAAGTATTTTCATAGGGTATTGAGGTTGAAATGAGGTTAAAATCCCGACATCTTGTCGTGGCCAAGCATCAATTGACAAATTTCTCCATAAGGCTGCGGTACAATTTGAAAATAAGGAGGAAGAAAATCTGTGACAGCAACTGAATGCCAGCAAATTTTGCGGCGAATTGCAGCTCTTCGACAACAATTATTGGACGTCGCATCAGATTCTGACATGTTGACGGACCCGCAAGTGCTTGCGTGTTCACAAGCCTTAGACCGGGTGATTGAGGAATGGTATATGAAGTCGTCTTATGACTGTGAAAGACAGATACGCTTATCATCATAAACTAGACGCGGTGATTCTCACCAAGAAATAAACCGTGTCGATGAGGCGGGATGAGACGTACAAGAATTTTCGTGAATATTATTGGAAATGTTCTATTCTCATAGAAACTTGGACGAAATGGCGTGGGATGTAGGGCGGTTGTTCGAATCCTTACTAAGATTTGTCAATGAGTGCGAGGAGCAGACTATGCCATAGGAGTTTGATGTCAACAGCGAAGCAAACTGAGCCTTGGGGTTTTAGTGCAATGACGCTTGAGACGGCAAGATATTGCTCCGTATGGTTAGTCTTTATTTTCTTTGAACAATTCTTCAAGAATGCGCTCGCGATGCGTTAAAAACTCTTTGGTGACGATGAAATGATCCGTGTCTTCGTAGCGAATCGGAGCAAGGGGAGCTTGATCAAAATTGAAGATCGTGGCATGAGGATAGCCTAATAGGATGGGAGAATGCGTGGCAATAATGAACTGCGATCGTCCTGAGTGTTCATGATCCCAAAGAATTCGCAATAGGGCCAGTTGTCTTGCCGGTGATAAAGCGGCTTCCGGTTCGTCGAGCAGATATAGAGCCCGTTTACGCCCTTGAAAGCGGTGGGTAAACAGGGATAGAAATGATTCGCCGTGGGATTGGTGATGAAGGGATTTGCCGCCATAGGCTTCATAGACATTGCTGCTCCTGTCCTCTTCGGCTATGGTATCAATATAGGAAGAAAAATTGAAAAAACTTTCGGCGCGCAAAAAGAACCCGTTGGTAACTTTGGGCAACCATGACAGGCGGATGTATTGATGTAAGGACGATTCGGTGTTGGCGGTCGAAAAATTATGATTACGGTTTCCTCCTTCGGGATTAAATCCAGCGCCCTGAGCAATAGCCTCAAGAAGCGTCGATTTGCCCGAGCCATTTTCGCCGACGAAGAATGTCACAGCGGTTCGAAAAGAGATAACGGATCAACCTTGAAACGCCAAAAGATTAAACGGATAGGTATCCGCCTCTTGCGGCCAGTTCTGAAATTGTACTTCTCGTAAAAACATGCATGCTCCGCCTTTCATCGGGACTGTGGGCTTGGCTCTTAGTCGAGAAAAAAGCATCATGGATTACAATATTAAATCTGGCATAAGGCATGAGAGGGTTTTTGTCAACAAAACCTTCACAAGAATGTTGTTACCTGGATGTTTTATTCTATGGCGAGACCAAGGTGTTTTTTTGAAATAGGTGGGATGCTTTGAGTGCCGATGAGTCTTGACGAAGTATTAACCCATGACATCGATACCCTTCACTTATTATATCAATGGGAGGTAGCGGAACCCGAGCAAGAACAGTACACGTGTCGGCCCGTTCGCCCAGTCGCTGATTGCTCAACCTTTTTGCGCATGCTGCGTCAACGATTAGAAAACCGTTCTCTTAGAATATTTGTGGCGAGGGATTGGCCAACGGGAAACATGCTAGGAAAAATTGTGGTATTTGATTATAATCCCCGGAACAAAAGTGCCGAATTTGGGTACTACCTTCCCCCGGAACATCGGGGAAAGGGCCTTGGACAAAACATGGTGGCGACTTTTTTGTCATACATGTTTTCTGACCCTGTGTGGTCGTTAAACAAACTCTATGCAACCACGGCTTCGGGTAATCAACCTTCTGTGCGTTTATTGCAACACTTGGGCTTCCATTTGGATGGTGTGATGCGAGAACATTATTGGTTTCCATCGGGTTTTCAAGATCAATGGCACTTCTTGTTACTTAAACGGGAATGGAGAATATGAAATTTTCTACTAAACAGTCGTGGGTGACCATGTCAGAAACCAAAAAGTTTGGAGTGGGTGCATTTCGTCTACATAGCTTCCGTTTCGAGAAGGATAACAAGACAGTTTTTCCCTGCACGATTGCGAGCCATCAAGGACCGGGAAAGCGCTGCGATGTCATAACGGCATTTATTAGATCGTTGTGGCTCAATGAAACGGAGGAACAAATCTTGGAATATCAGGAATATGCTCATGTTTTTCCCGATCCTCACACATATCAGGCGATGTGCTGGCTACACGAAAATATTTTCCAGCAAGATGCGTCATTTATTAAACAGGTATTATCGTCACGACCGTTTTTGATTCTGATTGCCGTCGATTACGATAACGTGGTGGGCTACAAAATTGGCTATCAAGATCGCCCACGCCGTTTTTATAGTTGGTTTGGAGGGGTTGATCCGACTTATCGTGGTCGGGGAATCGCTTCGGAATTGATGCGTCGCCAACATCTGTGGTGTCGACAGAACGGTTATCAAACGGTGCGCACATATACCAAAAATAAATGGCGTGACATGTTAATTCTCAATTTGCGGCATGGTTTTGATGTGATTGGTACATATACCGATAGTCAAGGCGAGCCTAAAATCATTCTTGAGAAACGACTCTAGCAATATTTATTGGCTCTGTTCTCGTAGGGCTAATTGCTTCGTGTTTAGGGCGTAATCCATAGTGCTTTCTTGCCGCTCTTGATATGACGAAAGTCACCTCTCTTCAGGACTTTTGATTCTCGGCTGTCGCTTCTTTTTATGGCATTCTAACTTTAGGGTCTTGAAGATGAACATCGTCTTCCCGATGGCAGTGAATCTGAGATAGAGGTGACTCCTTAACGTGACGCCTGTGGTCGTGCTTGAGCATGTTCAGAAAACTTTTGGTTCTCACCTTGCCGTTTCTGATCTGTCATTAACCATTGATCGAGGTGAGTCCATCGCTATCCTGGGGCCTAATGGGGCCGGTAAAACCACGACCATTGGAATGATGTTAGGCTTGCAAAAGCCGTCATCCGGACGCGTTTGGCTTTTAGGGGGCAACCCTTCTGATCCAAAGCGGCATATCGATATTGGCGTGGTGCTACAAAATGTCAGTGTTCCGGATCGTCTGACTGTAAAGGAATGCTTGAACCTTTTTCGCCAATTTTATCCTCACCCACGGCCTTTGGAAGACCTGCTAGCCATGGCGGGACTAGAAGATGATGCCCGAAAAATGGCTCAATCATTATCGGGAGGGAAAGTGCGACGTCTTCAGTTTGCCCTCGCCATGACAGGAAATCCAGATGTGCTATTTTTAGACGAACCGACCGTTGGCATGGATGTGGGATCCAAACGGAAATTTTGGGACGCTTTGCAGACATACGTCAAGGAAGGCAAAACCTTGATTTTGACGACGCATGATCTCCATGAAGCCGATGCCATGACCAACCGGGTTGTGGTCATGAATCATGGTGCGGTCATTGCCGATGGAACACCCGAAGCCATCAAAAAGGAATTTGCCGGGCGTCAAGTGAGTTTTGTTCCTGGCAATGGGATCGATCTCACACCCATCACACAGTGGCCGGAAGTCGTTGATGTGCACGTGGCGGGCCGAAGAACCGTGGTGGTTACCAAGGATTCCGATACCACCTTGAGACGGCTGATTGAGGGGCACTGGGATATTCGGGACATCATGGTTGGCGGTGGAGGACTCGAAGAAGCCTTTGTCCGCTTAACTCAACTGAAGGGGGATTCGATATGAAACCCTTATTAGCGCAATGGAAAGCCGAAATCTTAAGGACAGTGCGCGATCGCCGGTTTTTTATGCTAACCCTCCTTATGCCCATCGGCTTTTATCTCATTTTCATTAGTGAAGAAAAAGGCACTTTGGCGATTGCGGGAACCACATGGAATGCGTATTTCATGGTATCCATGGCAACCTTCGGGGTAGTGGGATCTTCTGTTAATACCTTAGGGGTTCGTTTAGCCGCTGAACGCAAAAGCGGTTGGGTCAGGTGGCTGAGAACCACACCGTTATCGCCCGTGGCCTATGCGCTAGCTAAAATTTTTACGCAATTGACGATATCTTTGGGGATTGTGGTTGCGATTTTTCTGGTTGCACATTTCGACCAAAAAGTGAGTTTACCATTGGTCAGGTGGCTGGAAATTGCTGCGTGGTTATGGATTGGTTCGATTCCTTTTGCGGCGTTAGGAGTTCTCATAGGCTTAGCCGGTAATGCTGCTCAAGTCTTGGGAACGTTAGTGTATTTAAGTCTCAGCCTTCTAGGTGGTCTATGGACTCCGGTTCAAGCTCTTCCTAAAAGCATGCAAGAGCTTGCGCGTTATATGCCGACGTATCGTTTTGCACATCCTGCCTGGGATATGCTAAGCGGACGACCGCTCCATCTCTCAGATATCGGGATTTTGATCTTATACACGCTGTTTTTTGTATTGACAGCTGCGATCATCCAAAAGCAATTAGACGTGCGGACAGAGGCATAACGCATTGGGCAGACAGGTCCCTGACGTGTTACGGAATTTGGAAGAGGCGCTATTGAGACCGCGAAGCCTGATCCACATCGTTATTCGAACGGATTTAAGACATTGGGAACCTTTCCCAAGTGTCCTGCCTTCCGGAAGTTAGCCGGAAATGTATGAAACGGCATAACCTTAAGAAGCAGGAGAACGTGGCAAAGTGCGGTATGCCATTTGCAATAGAATTACCGAATCTGTTTGTGTTTGATAACAACGTCGTTTCTCATGAGCTGATTTTATCGATTTTTCTAAGGCTATAGACACTCTCCTCGGCTGCTAGCTCTGGTGATCGTGTCTGCCACTTCTGATAATGCTCTTTGTGGTTTAGCATGAATGGGGCACTCAGTGGTGTTTGCGATCGAGGTGTATTTTAATAAAGAGCCCGAACAAAGTATTCGGGATTTGTGGATTTCCATTGAGGAAATGCATCCCTTGACCTCTCTCAATGCTATCGAGGGCGCTAGGCCTCATATTTCTCTGGCGGTGTGCGATGTAAAAACGCCACACAACGTAAAGCAGGTTCTCCTTCGCCAACGCAATCTGGCTCCCTTTCCGATTCGGTTTGACGCGGTGGGATGCTTTCCCACGACAGGCACTTTATTTTTATCACCGGTGATGAGTACGCCACTATGGCTGATTCACGAGGACATTGCTTGGACTTTAAGTCAGAGTGGAATCGAGCTGTTACCCTATTATCGTCCTCAGCAGTGGACGTCTCATTGTTCGCTGGGTCTCAACTTATATGGCACGAATATGACGACAGCGTTCGAACGAATCGCCCAAATATTTGTATCGCTATCGGGGAAAGTTACTGAAATAGGCATAATTGAAGCATAAAGAACAACGACACGTTAAAAGTTTGGAAATCCTTCGTGAGAAATTATAAGGCTTTATCTTGATAGACAGTGAAGGTTTATTACTTGCCACCGAATCATCGAAGAAGACCACCCATAGCGCCGCCAGAATATTGTCATTCGATAGCTCCCCGGATATCCCCCTTGACGTAGGACTGCTAGGGCGTGAACTAGATGAGAAGAAAGCTGTAACCCGTGAACGGGGTAGTATCATGCTGCCCTTGTTAGCAGCCATTTCAGGAATAAATTGCTGAGAACGTAGGGATTTTGTCATTGTTCGATCATCTTTCTGCAATAACGTAAAGATAGTGGCCATCAGTGATGACGAGTTGTCAGAGGCCGAATGATGAACAAACTCATTTGCATAGGAGGGAAAGATGATGAAACAAATCTGGGTGGGAGTCATAGCCGCAACGGGTGTTCTCTCTCTTTCTTTGGCGAGCCCCCCCAAAATTGTACCGAGCGTAGCCTTGACTTCCCATGGGTCTTCGACGTTCACGGCGACATCCTACCGAATGTCACAGCTTCAAGCTGAAAAAGCCGCGATGGCTCGCGTAGGAGGGGGGAAAATTATCCATATTTCGAATGATACCTATCTTGGGCAAAGTGTGTACGATATTCATGTGCTATTCCACCATATTGTTTATGATGTGAAAATAGTTCAAATGACCGGTCAAGTGATCGAAATAAAGCGGGCGTCAGAACAACCCGGAATCGTTTCGTCCACCCCGCTTACAAAGAGTTCGTCATCAGGGGCGGTTTCCGCAGCATCTTCAGGCATCTCCATGAGTCAAGCCGAACGCTTAGCTCTGAAGGCCGTAGGCGGCGGTGTAGTGGTCCACATTTCTCCCGATCATTTCCATAACGCCCTGGTATTTGATATCCATGTTAAAAACTTCAATCAAATGTGGGATGTCAAGATTAACCCATTCACAGGTAGGGTGATTGAGAAGCGTCTTGCCACAGAAAATACGGTGGGTGAGACACACTCCGGTTCGTCCCGTTCCCAAGATCAGACACCTCAAACGTCCAAGTCTCAAGACACAATTGAATCGGAATCGAAATCGGTTCCCAGCGTGCCATCAGCAAGCGGAACCATTTCTTACGGGATAAAACTGAGGACTGTGCCCTCAGCTTACCAAAGTTATGTCACGGAGGCCTTGCACCAGGAAAACGGCACATTAAAATGGGTTAAATTCATCCACAAGGATAATGGCGACATCCAAGTCAATATCAAGATTCGCCGACATCCAGGCGGAAACATCAAAGTTAAAGATGTGTTCAATTCCTCTGGCCAATTAATTCGACAAACAGTTGAGCATTAAATGTCCAAATTCGTTTTACGTTAAACGAAAATGGAGGGAGAACCCTGTGGTTTTTTCTTCTCGATGATGTGGGATGATAACGAGGGATGCGGTATTAATGAGGCAAAGATCATGGTCGATAGCGGCATATACACTGGCGCTTTTAGGAGTATTGATGTTGCCCGGATTGGTTGCTCTTCATCAGATTCCTCAAGAAACTCCCTTAGCGCCAATCACGTTTGAGAAATCTTTGGAATCGGTACGGTCTTTATATCCTCATAGTCAAATTTTAACGGGTGTTCCAGATGTTTTGAATCATCAGCTCACCTATCGCTACCGTATCCGAACGCCAGGAGGACACTTGCGGCATGTCTATATTGCTACGGCAACCGGAAGAATTCTGGCTAATCAACCGTTAACCAATCCGTCATCGGCATCGTCCACAGCACAATATCCCACATCGCTTAAAGCCAAAGCTATTCAAATAGCGAGCCAAGCGGTCGGCGGAGGACAAGTCGCGACCGTGAGGACTATGAGCGAAGATCATGGAAAGACCTATATTGTGGAATTAATGTTAACCAATGGCCAATACGCTAAAATTCATGTGAACCCTCAGTTGTCCGAGATTTTGTCTGTACAGTTGGATACTGGAGATCATTAACCAGTGGAGGAAGAGATGCGGGTTTTGATCGTTGAAGACCATCGTGAGCTAGCCCGTTGGCTTCAAAACGAATTGAATCATGTTGGCTGGCAAAGTGACGTGGCCTATTCGGTAGAGAGTGCATCGACCATGGCACGTCACGGCTTTTATGACGTCATCCTCTTGGATATCATGCTTCCGGACGGCGATGGAATGACCTTGTGCCGCCAACTTCGTCATATCACGAAAGCCGCCATGATTATGGTCACCGCTCGAGATGATCTTCATGACCGGGTTCATGCATTAGATGATGGTGCGGATGATTATGTCACAAAACCTTTTGCGATTGAGGAACTTTTAGCAAGAATTCGGGCTGTTCTTCGACGAACACACGGGGACCCCGGGCCAGTGTTGGAATTTTACGATTTGCGTTTATGGCCAGAAGAACGTACCGTGTCACAAAATGGGGTGCTTTTGAGTCTAAGCCGACGCGAATTCGACTTGCTCCTCGTGTTTATGCAAAATCCCAACCGTGTACTATCCCGCGATCAATTATTGGAAAAAGCATGGGGCTATGATTTTTATGGCGAATCGAATGTGGTTGATGTCACCGTCAGACGACTTCGCGATCATCTTAGCCCAGAGGGGCATGTTATGATCACCACCGTCCGGGGCGTAGGATACATGCTGCGGGGGAGTCATGACTAAGCGATTTCGGCGCCCTACATGGCGAATATCGTGGGCGCTTATGATCGGCATTGGGGCGGCGGTCATTTTGGCGGGGCTCAGTTCAGGATGGTTTGTTTATTCTTTGGCCAAAAGCACTTTGATACGAGAAGGTATTCAGGAAATTGTTACCACCTCCAAAACCTCTGCGCTGAAGTTAATGGAAGAAAATCATCAACATCCCACGCGGGTTCCCGTTGAAGATTTGAATGATTTAGCCAGTGGTCATCTCTATTTCCTGTTATTAACCCCCCGTGGACGCTTCGTCGGATCCAGTGGCCCCATGCCGCCCGCTGTGCCCCAGCAAGGCTGGGTAAATGCTGGGGCATCGGGATGGTTTAACTTTGACGGAACTCCCTATGTGTTTGCCGATGCACCTTTGATATTAGATGGGCGTCACCGTGATCTCATTGTGGTCGATGGTCTTGCGCGAACGGCCTCGTTACTTTCTACGCTCCGCAAGGCTCTGGTTTTTGGAGAACTTCTTTTAGTTATTAGTAGCATATTAGCTGTCATTATCATTGTGCGCCGCGTCACGGACCCTCTTAGGTCTTTGGAGGAGGCAACCGAGACGGTGACCTTAAATCGCAAGACGGGTCAACATGTTGTTATTTCGTCGAACTTAACGGAGGTAGTCTCTTTGACGGAGTCATTCAACGGCATGCTTGATCGACTTCTCAAGGCCCAAGAACGCGAGCGACAATTTATCAGTAATGCTGCTCATTCTTTTCGAACCCCTATTCACATTATTCGTGGGTACATTCACACTTTAACACAATGGGCTCATCACGATCCTCAAAGCCGATCCGAGGCGCTAAAAGCGCTGGCCCGGGAGTCTCAGGCTATGGAAACCTTGGTGGATCGTCTTCTGCAGTTATCGCGGATGGAGCAAGATGATCCGCCTCCCTTGCATCCACTGGAAGTGCTGCCTTATCTCCAAAAAATTCTGCCAAATCTACGGGACACGTGCCTGCACCATCCATTAACGCTCGATCTGACCACGCAAGAGATACCGGATATTTTATCGGAACCCGATCTCCTCGAAGCCGTTTTGCGCATATTGGTCGAAAATGCCGACACTTATGCCGATGATAATACGGCGGTAACGTTGTTCGTGATCCCATTAATGGCAACTCGCCGCGTGCGCATTGGTGTTTTAAATCAAGGCCCTGAGATTTCTGAAGATACTCTTGCGCACCTCTTTGATCGTTTTTACCGGGCTGGACAACCTGCCTCGAGCCAACATTTTGGACTAGGACTCGCAATTGCTCATAATATTGTCATGCGAATCAAAGGGCAGTGGGTAATCGAAAGTGCCCTCCACCGCACGATCTTTGCTATTGACTTACCTATGTTCTTAAGCGAATAAGGCAAGGATAAAGGTTCAAAGGAAAAGAACCACCACTAATTTTTCATTGCTTCTATGAACACCCGTTGTGACGTTCGAAGTGCAGGGGATAACAAGACAGATGTTGCACCATATCAGCGAATAAAACTCGGGATATTAAAGATTGGTGAAGATATTTGGGAAGGACAAATCAATCATTTGACTCGACGGTTTACTAGAGTATGAAGGTATCCGACCCTGTCGATAATGACAAAGTCTCACGCTTCAATAAATGTGTCGTCGTTATTTCCGTAAAAAATGAAAAGTGCGACATATCTCCGGGTATTTGTCTCTGGAGAAAGTCTGTGATAAAATAAAAAAGCAGTTGACCTCGCGATATGTGTCGGGATGGCGGAACTGGCAGACGCTTACGTTTGAGGGGCGTATGGAGCAATCCGTGGGGGTTCGAGTCCCCCTCCCGACACCACAATTCAACTCTCTTCATTATGTAATGAGTCCAACCACATGATATCCCATAGTGACTTTTAGTAGCCATTGCATCTCTCGCCCATTCCTTGAAATTTTGATTTTTTTGATGGGTCCGGAGAGGGCACTGCATAGTTTTAAGAATACTCCTGTCATAAACATCATGTCTTCTATCTTTATAACTGGACGGATAAAATTCATTGAGCAACGGAAAACACAGCGATATTCATCATGGTGGGTTGTCCCGTTTGAGATGAAAGGACATCAATTAGGGCTGTATGCCATCCTTCCCCAATTGGAGCAAGCGCTTTACCAGATACAGTCCCTCCGGGTGGAATTCGTAACACAGGATTAAGTGAAGACGTTGTAGTGGGCGGCGTTGGCCATAACGAGGGCGTTAGGAGATCAAGTTGCTGAGTCGTAAGTCCACCCCACTCAATAATAGAACCTGTCGAGGTATTCACAGAAGTGGGTAGCATATCAAACTGTCCGGTAGGATTTGTATATTCAGGATTCGCTGTGTGATTTTGGACGGTGACAGCATTCAGCAAAGGTATCGCTACAGGTGTCAAGGTCGGATTGTGCATCATCACGGTAATCAAGACATCCTCTAAATGCAATGATGGCCAAGTCTCGACGATACGAGAATGTGTCACGGTCACTTGCAACTGCTTGAGAGCTTGGTCATCTAAAGTGCCCAGTGTTCCTTGAGCCAAATTTTGAGGAGTCGGAGGAGTAACATGGCGCCGAGCCCAGGCAATAAATGCGGCAATGACAGCCCCGGCAACCAATAAAAAGATCCAGCCATGGCGTTCATCCATCGATTTTCTGATGAACATGGTGGGGATGTGTTGGCCATGTTTGTCTATCCTTTCGAGAATAGGTGAATGATGACTATCCCTGGACCATAAAAAGTTGAAAAATTGCTTCCTGCTTATGCTGCTTTCTATGGGCAGTCCTAATTCATTGAACCGTATTTCATTACGATAGATTTCGATGGAATTTTATAAAATCCTTTCAACTTGGACCTTCAAAGAAGAAAAGGAAAAAGGGAAGAAAAATTAGATATCACTAGGGTGTGTCAAGAAAATTAAAGAAACCTGTTCTTGGTAAAGCCGAACATTGAAGAGAGGTTTTGCATTGAGTTTAGTCGTAACGGGCATATTGAATCGTTGTCAATATGACAGAGCAAGAGCAAATTTTAATAAGACGTTGATTTTAAAAAAATACCGACATCATTCTGTGCCGGATTATAGGGTTTTTAACTTGTCGTACGATTGTGTGTTCAAACATAATTGTGGTGCCGAAGGTGGGATTTGAACCCACACGAGCTATTGCTCACGGCGCCCTGAACACCGCGTGTCTGCCGATTCCACCACTTCGGCAACGTCCTCACTCTGACGTGCAAAAATTAGTGTATCATCTTCGTCTAAGTTGTGCAACATGAGGATTAAATACATGTTGTGAAATGGGTGACGGAACCAGTTGGCCACATCGAAAAAGCGTAAATTACAGGTAGGTAGTGCGGTGATTGCTTTATCACTCGGATATCTTCTTGTCCAAGGAGCCCATAATTTCTCCAATTACTTCCTCACCGTCAAACAATATGAAGATCATATTCGCCGCTTCTCCGAGCAAACAGTGCGCGTGCAAGGCACGTTGCAATCGACCAGTGTGAGTTACAATCCCAAAACCAGTACTTTGCGATTTGATTTGGTATCAAATGGCGCCAAATTGCCCATCCTATACCAAGGTCCGATGCCAACCGAACAATTCAAAAATGCGAGTGCCATTGTTAAAGGACATATGGAACCGGACGGCATCTTTAAGGCCCAAAAATTAGAAATTCAATGCCCCGATCATTACTCGGCTGCACCCACAGCGAGAAACCCGTAAAGGGAAGGTGACCTTGATCCGTGACGATGCCCGAATTGGGACGGTACGCGTTATTCTTAGCTGGCGGGAGTTCAATCTATATCCTGGTTATCGGCTCGTGGAACAGGCGGATTGGTAGTGCCCGGTTAACGGAAAGTATGCGGGGAGCGGTGCTCGCTTTGGCTTTGGCTCTCACCACCGCAGTACTCACTTTAGAATATTTGCTGGTAACGGGGAATTACACCATTCAAGCGGTCTATAATCATTCCGACCGTGCTTTGCCGCTGCTTTATAAAATAGGAGCATTGTGGGGAGGCAATTCTGGGTCGGTCTTGTTTTGGGCATGGATTTTGTCCTTATATACAGCCGTCGTGGCAGTGCGGGTGCGGTGGCAAGAGCCATTGACCTCCCTGTCGATTTTGTATTTATCGGGCCTGTTGCTGTTTTTTACGGGAATGTCTAATCTCGTCGTCAATCCATTTCGGATTCTTGGTGGCCACCCTAGGGATGGTGCTGGACTAGATCCCTTATTACAAAATGTGGTGATGAGTATTCATCCCCCTACGATGTATGTGGGATTGATTGGAATGGCTGTGCCCGCCGCGGTCATGATGGCGGCTTTATGGACGCGAACTCCCATGGAACAGTGGATAGGGATGGTCAGACGATGGACATTGTTCGCTTGGATGTTCTTATCGGCAGCTATTGTTCTCGGAGGCATGTGGGCCTATATGGAACTCGGGTGGGGAGGCTACTGGGAATGGGATCCTGTAGAAAATGCCTCCTTGATGCCATGGCTTTTGGCCACAGCCTTTTTGCATTCGCTGCAAGCCCAGGAAAAACGGGGAATTCTTCGGGCATGGACAGCAGTATTGGCGGTGGGAAGTTTTCTTTTGACCCTCGTGGGAACCTATATTACCCGGAGTGGCATTTTGAAGAATTCGGTCCATTCATTTACGGGGACTGGGGTCGGTCCCTATTTCTTAGCCTTGTTAATCCTGATTGGATTGGCAACCCTCTTCATTCTTTGGTCACGGCAAGAGGAGCTTCAACAAGGATCCGTAGAGGATTCTTCGGATCTGACCTGGTCTAAAGAAATCATATATCGATTAGTCAACGTCCTTTTTAGCGCCATTGCCGTCATTGTCCTTTTCGGCACATTTTATCCGGTTCTGTCCCAAGCATTGACGGGAACCACAATTATTCTCACTCAAGAATATTTTAACCGGCTCACGGTGCCTCTTTTCTTAATACTAGCCGTTCTTTTAGGGGTAGCCCCCGCCACAGGTTGGAGGCGGACGCAACTTGTACGGTTTTGGCATCAAATGCGAAAACCGGTGGCTGTTGCGCTGGTGTTGGGGATTCTAGCCTATCTCAGTGGATTTCATGCCATGATGGCTTGGCTGGCCATGATGGTTGTGGGATTCGCTTCCACATCGATGATTCAAGAATTTGTTAGAGCGGCCAAGAACCGGCAAAAAGCGCAACATCTGGGATGGCACCGTTCTTTGGCACAAGCTATTAGCCATAATCGCCGACGCTACGGGGGATATTTAGCCCATATGGCTTTTTTGCTGATCATTTTTGGGGTGGCTGGATCCCACACCCATAATATCAAAGTCACGACCACTTTAAAGCCCCATCAACACCTGGTTCTCGGAGGGTATGACATTGCATACCAAGGGATGTCTCTCGCGACGGGACCAGGGTATCAGATGGTGCAGGCCAATTTATTGGTTCATTATCATGCTCGACAATTTCGCGAGCAGCCTGCGCTGGCTTTTTTTCCAGGATCGGCTGAGCCGGTGGCGAAGGTCGCCATTCATGGGGGATGGATGAAGGATTTATATTGTGTGTTTGAAGGAAGTCCTGGACACCAGGCAGCGATTTTGCACATCTTCATTAATCCATTTGTACGCTTTATCTGGACGGGAATGTACATCCTTATCGGCGCCACGTTGTTGTCTTTAGGAGGTCGAACCACTAAAGAGCGCAATATATCCCGGTCCCTTGTCGATGTTGCGGGGATTCGGGGGACGTCTTTGAGTGTGAAAGGACGGGATCCGTTTTAATGGTTACATTGTTAGGAGTCATGCTAACTATTGCCGTATTAACTCTCTTGGTTGTCCCTGCGTTAAGGCAGGAATCCTCAGACACGGCCTTCATAGAAAAAGTGCCAGCAAGCTATTGCCTAAAGTGTGGACAAAAACGCGGCGTATTTTACAGATCGTGCTCTCATGGCGGAAAGGACAGCACACGAAGATCATGAAAAAATTTGGATGGGTGCTGATGGCAGGCATGATAGCAGTGGGAACTCCCGCCGGGGTTTTGGCTAAGAGCTTGCCCGAACCGGTGGTGATGGAAATGGTCATGATGTTGCCCATTCAGCATCACTTAGCGATTTACGAACAATGGGTGTTTTCACATCCGCCCCACGGGGTGATACTGGGCATTTTGCCAGATGCAACGCATTTACGTGCCATAGGGGGCCATATTGACTCAAAAGATGCTCATGACGTTATCATCACAGCCCCAGTGAACTCGTGTGCTGTTCGGTATCAAGTGCCTTGGAATGAGCATTCGGGTGCTTACACGCTTCCGAGTTATGAGAGCACTGGTGTGGTGGTCCTGTTAGTTCCACCGTCCTTAGCCATGCCGGCGGTATTAAATCCGTCGTTGGCATTTAACGGGCAAGGGCGTATTCCTCTTCCTAAGATGATGGCTGCGAGTCCTGTCTTTAATGAGTATGTCACCTCCCATCTTATGGCGGGATCGGCGTTGCCCTTAATTGTGGAACAGGCTAACAACCTCGTATCCCCTTCGTCAACTCGCTTTGCCGGGCATCTTTATCCCGGCATAGGTCAAGGCTTTCAAATCGCTATGGTTTTGTTGTCAGCCACCGCGATCCTTATGGCCTTTTCTTGGCGCAAGCTCTTTGGACTGAGCAGTAATTCCTGGTCACATGACATGTTGGCTAAAAATGCGAGCTTTCATCAAGGTTTAGTGGATGACTTCACTTTACAACAGGACATTACGCACATACCAACTCACAAAGGCTCACATCAGGAAGGACCGGACAAGGTATGACACAAGCGCCAGGATGGGTTATACAAGCCGAGCATGTAGGAAGAATGATGGCTGGTAAAGCCGTTCTTCAAGATGTCTCTTTTAGTTTGGCAAGAGGCAAATGTTTGGGGATCATGGGACCTAATGGGGCAGGGAAAACGACGTTGTTAAATGTTTTAAGTGGACTATGGCCTCTGTCGTGGGGAACTTTGAGGCGTTTTGGTTCAGACGTTGGGAAATCATATCAGAGTGATCCGCGAATTGGATATTTAGGACATCACTCAATGCTTTATCCTGATCTAACCGCCCGCGAAAATTTGCTGTTCCAAGCACGGTTGTGGGGATTATCTCATCCCACAAAGCAGGTGGATGACGTGTTGGAACAGGTGAGGTTATCGTGGTTTGCCCATGAAATGGTGCGGACCTATTCCCGCGGAATGAAACAGCGTCTTCAGATGGCGCGCCTGTTGTTAATTCAACCGGAGCTACTGTTATTGGATGAACCGTATACGGGACTCGACTTGGCTGGTCGGACTCTGTTTGAAAGAATTCTTACCCAGCGCAAAAGAGACGGTGCGGCCATCATCTTGATTTCGCATCAAATGGATGATGTCCTCCCATTGGCAGACGCCATAGTCATTTTAGCGCGTGGTCAATTTGTGTGGTGGTCTTCTGTCCATTCTCAGTCACAAAACGATCCCCATTTCTTCAACACCTATGCAAAGTGGGTCTCAGACGAGGTGCATCGATATCCGTAAATTTTTTGCTATTGTGCACAAAGATTTGTTATTCGAGTGGCGCACAAAGGATTGGTGGCTGGGGATGGTCACCTTTGTCCTGATGGTGCTTTTGGTGTTTGCGTTTGCGTTGGATTCCTTGAACCAGGTATTTCGGCAGATATTTCCGGGTATGTTATGGATAACATTCCTGTTTGCGGGAATATTAGGGATCAACAAGGCCTTTCAGCGGGAAGAAGCGGAAGACACCTTAACGGGTTTGTTTTTAGCGCCAGGAGATCGATTGGCTGTGTATGCAGCTAAAATGACGGTGGCATTCCTCTTCATGTTGGTTACTGAGCTCGTCAGTGTTCCGGCCTTTTTTATCCTATTTAATTTTAATTTTAATGCAGGTTTCGCGGTGCATGTGGGAGGCTTTCTCGTCACATTGGTACTCGGAGCGTTAGGTTTGGTGGAGATTTCCACATTATTGGCGGCGATCAGTATTCACGTGAAAAATGGTGACATACTGTTAAGCTTGTTCGTCATACCCTTGGAAATTCCTGTCTTAATAATGGCGGTTCAAGCCACCGCCGGGGTGCTGATGCCAAGCCCACCTCACGTGAGTTTGTGGATTCACGGACTCATAGCCTATGATCTCATTTTTCTGGCCGTAGGACTTATGCTCTCGGATTACCTGTGGGAGGTGTGAGATGGTGCCATTACGAAAACAGCTGGTGACAAAGTACGCCGTTATCCTGGTCCTGCCTCTGTTTGTCGCAGCGCTCTATGCCGATTTGATTTGGAGCCCAGATGACCGAGTGCTTGGAGCGAGCCAGCGAATTTTCTATTTCCATATGGGTGCGGCGGTGGTAGCGGCGCTAGCTTTTACCCTCACCTTTGGCGCCAGTCTCGGATATCTCTTGATTAAAGATCTTCGTTGGGATCATATGGCGGCGGCTTCCGCCGAAATCGGAACCGTTTTCACGGCCATGGTTTTGTTCAGCGGTATTTTGTGGGGAAAAGCGGCCTGGGGCGTATGGTGGACATGGGATCCTAGACTCACTTCGACCCTTATCCTCTGGGTGCTGTTTGCGGGCTATTTATTGTTGCGGGAATGGTCAGAGGATCTGGGTAAGCGGGCTACTTATTCGGCAGTGTTAGCCATTGTCGCTTATATCGATGTTCCTATTGACTATATGGCCGTGCGCTGGTGGCGTTCGGTACATCCTGTTGTCATTACGACCCAAGGGATCCATATGGCCCCTAAGATGGTCGACGCGATGCTATTGTCTATGGTCGCCATGATGGCGATTTTTGTGATTTGGATGGTTATTCGTATGCGTTTATTAGATGCCGAATGGCGCTTACGGCAAATTTATCAGAGAAGACATCAGGTGTTGGAAGATCCCCCTTCATCATGATGACGCCAGTTTACAGCTAGGGGATTTTTACTGTGTTGTGTAAGGAGATATTAAGGAGATATTAGGGAGGGAAAAAATATGGTGATGACCCCAATAGAAAAAATGTATCTGTGGTTTATGTTCGCGGCTTACACGGGATTATTCCTGATGATGTTTGGATTTATGGCCAAAATGTTACGAAAAACACAGCAGTTATTGACCGAGGTCAAGCGCCTAGAAGATCAATGGGCAGGGATGGATTCAACAATTAGGACGAATGTCCCCCCTGCAGTTGCGCCAAATGTCCCTGGTCCTGAACTCTAAATTGATCTATAACAAAATCACACGTTGATTTCGTGCTATAACTAAATTGGCATGATGATTTATCGGTTATTGCGTTGAGGATAGTCACGGGAGTCATTTTACGAACTTTTTAGGAAAGAAGGCATGTTATTTATGGTGGAGGGATTATTCTTCGCCGCGGCCTTATTGGCGGCTTTATTTGCACTGGCCTTATTGCAACGGTACCGGGAGCGCCGGGCTCCGTTTTACTTGTGGTGGGCTATTTCCTTCGGCCTTTATACCGTCGCCTATCTTGCTGAGGCGACAACGGTTCGTAGCCAATGGACGGTATTCGCATACCAACTCTATGTGATTGCCTCGGCAACGTTAGTCGGTGCTATGTCTGTGGGCACAACCTATTTGGCGTTTTCAAAGCGGGTCGGGAGAATTTATGCCGCGCTGATTGTCCTGTTAGCCGGGGTATTGACGATTTCTGTATTTTCTACACCACCAGTAATCCATGGTTCATGGCTCGCGTTGAACGGTGGGAAAGGGGGCATTGTGGGATTAACCCAAGTCGTTTATATCATTATGGCCTCAGTCGGCGGGACGATAGTGTTGGTTGGGGCGTTATGGTCATGGTGGAAAACCCGGCGCTATTATAACTTGTTGATTGCCGCTGGCGCTTTAGCTGCGGGAGTGGGCGGGACACTGGCCTCGCAAGGTGTGGCCTTAAGTATTTTGCCCGTGATGAACATTGTGGGTTTGGTCTTGATCTTTTTAGGGTACGTTTATTCTCGGTCGTCTCAGCAAGGACGGTCTTCGACAAAGGTTGCCAAAGGCGCCTAACAATCTTTCTGATTTGCCTGAGAAGAAGTCATTTTATTGTCTTCTTCTCTTTTTTTATGGGGAAGATGGTAAACTGGTTATGACCTAAAAGCGTGAGCACATCCGGATGGATACCATATACTGTCAGTACCAAATGATGAGGAGTGAATCTCATGATTCGCGTTTTAGTGGCCAAGCCCGGACTGGATGGTCATGACCGAGGTGCCAAAGTGATAGCACGCGCCTTGCGGGATGCCGGGATGGAAGTCATTTACACCGGCCTTCATCAAACGCCCGATCAAATTGTGGATGCCGCGATCTCCGAAGATGTAGATGTCTTGGCCATTTCCATTTTATCTGGGGCCCATCCTACACTGGTACCTCGAATCACGAGTTTATTGCGCGAAAATGGCGTGGACGATATGCTTGTGCTTCTTGGGGGCATTATTCCCGATGATGATATTCCTTTGATGTTGGAGGCCGGAGTACACCAAGTGTTTGGGCCCGGAACGGACACAGGGGATATTGTGGAATATATCAGGCAATATGTAGGAGAACGCTCTAATGGACCTAAATAGTTTATATGAAGGCATTATCGCGGGGAACCGGCGTGCTCTGGCTCGCGGCTTGTCGTGGATTGATGAGGGGAGTGTGCGTGGTAAGGAGTTAGCTCACCGGTTGTTCGCGCATACGGGTCATGCCCGCATTATTGGGATCACGGGAGCTCCTGGAGTCGGCAAGTCAACATTAGTCAATGCGCTCGCCCTAGAACTCAGAAAACGTCAAAATACTGTGGGCATTCTCGCGGTTGATCCTTCGAGCCCCTATAGTGGTGGGGCCATCTTGGGAGACCGCATTCGCATGCAGGAATCGGTAGACGATAAGGGTGTATACATGCGGTCTTTGGCAAGCCGGGGACATGTTGGCGGATTGTCACGAGCGGCATTTGGAGCGATCAATCTCTTAGATGCTGCCGGATTTGATACCATTTTGGTGGAGACGGTGGGAGCCGGGCAAGCTGAGGTGGACATCATGCGTTATGCCCAAACTGTCTTGGTGGTCTTGGCTCCTGGACTTGGTGATGATATCCAAGCCATTAAAGCGGGAATTTTAGAAATTGGCAATGTGTTTGTTGTCAACAAATCTGATCGTGATGGGGCGGAACTCACCGTGCGGTCGCTCAAAGGATTACTGAGCTTAAGTGGGGAAGCTTCCCCATGGACCGTGCCGATCATCAAAACCCAAGCAGATCGTTTTGTTGGGATCAAGGAATTGATTGAGGCCATTGATCAACACCAAGTCTACCTGCGTGAACATAATCTATTAGATAACCTCCGTTACCAACAAGCGGAACACATACTCAAGCAATCTCTCGAAGACATTATGGTGGCGGTCCAGTCTGAGATGGAGCATCAGGGCATATGGCGCCAATCCGTGCTGGACATCTTGTCAGGAGAAGATTCTACGAGGAAAGCCAAAACATTGTTGACCCAGTGGCTAAAGACCAGCGCACAAGGAGAGTAAGACAAATGGCTTTGAGTATCTTAAATGAAGAAGAGAACGCCATACGCGATGCCATCTTCGAGCTTGTGCAAGGAACCATTGCCAAACGCTCGCAAGAATTTGATCAAAAGGCCATTTTTCCCCGTGAAAACATGGAACTACTTGGCCGACAAGGCTATTTGGGGATGATTGTGGATCCGAAATGGGGAGGAGCAGGTGCCAGCTACCTCGCACAAACACTGGTGGTCGAAGCGATCGCCGCAGCTGATCCTGCTACCGCTGTTATTTATGAAGTACATAATTCTTTGCATATCGAAGGAATCTGGCGTTTTGGGACGGAGGAACAAAAATCACGCTATCTCCCCGGCTTATGTCAAGGGGAAAGTATTGGGGCTTTTGCTATTACCGAAGCCGAGTCGGGATCTAATGCAGCAAGTATGCAAACGCGGGCCGTGCGCTTGGCGGATGGCTATCACTTAACGGGCCGGAAGATGTTCATCACTAGTGGAGGAGAAGCGGATCGTTATATTGTTTTCGCGACGCTCGATCCGGCGCTGAAAGAAAAGGGCATCACAGCATTTATTGTGCCGAAAACGGCCAAAGGACTACGTTTTGGACCTCCCGAAGATAAATTGGGAATCCGGGCGTCGAGAACCTCAGAAATGATCTTGGATGATGTTGTCGTTCCAGTGGAGGATCGTCTCGGCGAAGAAGGGCAAGGCTATTATATCGCGTTGTACCTTTTAGACGGGGGGCGAATTGGAATCGCGGCGCAAAGCGTGGGGATTATGACCACGGCTTTAGAGCGTTCCTTAGCGTATGCACGCCAGCGCAAACAATTTGGTCAGGCGATTGGCCAATTTGAAGGAATTCAATGGCGGCTAGCCGATATGGCGACGGATTTGCATGCGGCCCGCTTGATGACCTATGAGGCTGCCAGACGCCGCGAAGAGGGCCCAGCGCAGCGTCCGTTGTTCGCGATGGCAAAATTGTTTGCTTCAGAAAAAGCGGTGCAGCATGCCGCCGACGCCATTCAAATTTTTGGTGGATATGGTTATATGCGAGAATACGGGGTAGAACGTCTCTTGCGTGATGCGAAAGTGACAGAAATTTATGAGGGCACTTCAGAAATCATGCGATTAGTCATTGCGAGCCGACTCTTAAAAGAATATGACTTAGGCAACATTTAGGGGGATTTATGACGACATCAATTCCAGTAGTATTAGCCGGAGCAAGCGGGAAAACTGGCCGCGAAGTCGGAAAAGCCATTTATCATGCGGATGATATGAACCTTATTGGAGCAATTGCTCAACGTCATGCGGGAAGCATGCTTACGGATCTGTGGGCAGAACCTGTACCGATAGTGGTCAAGGAATCCCTGGCCCAGATTCAGGATCCCTATGCTGTATTAGTGGATTTTACGGAACATCAATCGTCCTATCAGCGGATCTGTGAAGCCGTATCTCGAGGGTGGGACATTGTGGTGGGAACGACCGGGTTTACCTCCGAAGAACGGGAATCGATTACTCAGCTGGTGGCCCGTTATCAGGTTGGAGCGGTCTTGATTGCCAATTTTTCCTTGGGCGCATGGGTGATGGAGCAGTTGGCTAAACAAGCTAGCCAGTACTTTAAAAAGGCCGAGGTTTTGGAAGCGCATGCCGACACCAAAAAAGATAAGCCGTCAGGGACCGCAAAACGAATGGCCCAGTTATTAGCAGATTCCTGGGACACTCCGGTCGATGCCATCCCTGTGCATGCCTTGCGCCTGCCAGGAATGGTCGCCCATCAAGCGGTGGTGTTTGGAGCTAGCGGTCAAATATTGACGTTACGACATGATGTCCATGACCGCAGTGCTTATGCCGCCGGCGTCTTAGCCGCTATTCGCAAAGTGCGAAGTTTTTCCGGGCACGTTGTACAGGACTTTGGGAGGATTATGGATCCCGATTAGTTTTGTCGGCTTGTTCGGCAATGCGGCGTGCGGTATCACGAAATTGCTCGCGCATGGGTTGGCGATTAATGCGCAGTTCTTTAAGGATTTCCTCGCGCAACTTGTCTAATGCTTGCGACGCTTCCGGGACGAGTAATTTTTTTCGTGGGGACATGTGAATCCTCCTTGATTAATAGTAGAAATAGTGTGTCACACGGGCTATGATATAATGAATGCGAGAATGGTTATCGTATTTCCAGTTTATGGATAAGAGGGTGGCGTATGCGAACCTTTGAGTCGGTTTGCGATTTGATTGGAAGAACTCCACTGGTTAAGCTTCAAAAAATATCTGAATTACGAAAATGTTTGATTTATGGCAAACTGGAATCGTATAATCCGGGGGGCAGTGTGAAAGACCGTATTGCCTTAAATATGGTGGCTCACGCGGAAAAAGAGGGGATCTTGCGACCTGGCGGCGTGATTATTGAACCCACCTCAGGAAATACCGGGGTGGGATTAGCTATGGTAGCCGCCAAACGGGGTTACCGGTGTATTCTGACAATGCCGGACACCGCATCCATTGAACGCCGCTTATTGTTTCAAGCATTTGGCGCGGAAGTGGAATTGACGCCAGGGAAATTTGGGATGGTCGGAGCGATTTCCCGTGCGGCCGAATTAGAAAAAGAAATTCCCGGGGCGATGAGTTTGCATCAATTTGAAAATCCGGCCAATCCCGAAATTCATCGGTTGACGACGGGGCCGGAAATTTGGGAAGACACAGAGGGCATGGTTACGGCTGTTGTAGCTGGCATCGGGACTGGAGGGACAATAACGGGCATTGCGCAATATTTAAAGGAGCGCAATCCAGCCATTGATATTATTGGCGTCGAGCCCGCTGAGTCGCCAGTCATCTCAGGTGGCAATCCCGGGCCACACAAAATCCAGGGCATCGGGGCCGGATTTGTGCCCAAAACCTTAGATGTCTCCTTGCTCGATTATGTCATCCCGATTAGCAGCGAGGAGGCATTTCATACGGCTCGCGATCTCGCCCGGTCTGAGGGATTACTCGTAGGGATTTCGAGTGGCGCGGCGATTGCGGCAGCTAACCAGTGGCTTATGCAGGAACATCGTGAACATGCTACGATTGTAGTGATTTTACCGGATTCGGGAGAACGGTATTTGAGTACGGCGCTATACCAAGAGGAGGGCTAATGTGTTTAAACTATCGTCCGGATTCAAGTCAGGTCTCCGTATTCTGGCTTTACTCGGCGAGAGTCCTTTAGGGACGCCAGTATCTATCAGTGTGATGACACCTCGGCTCGGATTATCCGATAAGTATTTAGAGCAATTATTAATGATTTTAAAACGGGCCGGGTTGGTCCGCTCGACGCGGGGAGCGAATGGAGGTTTTACCTTAGCGAGACCGGCCGAAGACATTTCGTTGCTCGACATTATGAAAGCCCTGCAAGGTCCCATTGAGTTTTGTGACTGCGGGCATCAGGAATGCCAGGATTGTGTACGCCCAGAAATTTGGAAGGCTTTAGAGTTATGTGTGGGAAACACTTTGGCCAGCATCTCTTTGGCGCATTTGATTTCTCAAGAAAGCTTTCACGTCATGGCGCACTCGGTGGTGTTGCCTGACGCGCCCGTGTGGCGAGATGGGGCGGGGATTTAAGTGAGTGAGGAGACTCATTACGGCACATTGAACCTCCACCATCTTAAAGTGTTTCAGACGGTGGTGCGGCACTTAAGCTTTTCGCGGGCGGCTGAAGAATTGCTTATTAGTCAATCGGCTGTGTCCATGCACGTGAAAAGCCTAGAGCGCGCTGTCGGGCTGCCCTTATTTGAAAAAGTGGGACATCATATTCGTCTGACGGCAGCGGGAGAATCATTATGGTCTTATAGTCAAAAGATTTTTGCGCTCATGGAGGAAACACAACAAGTGATGAGCGCCTTAAAGGGTGGCAATATCGGCCAGTTGCGGGTGGCTGCCGACACGACGGTGGGAGTTTATGTGGTACCTGAGTATTTGGGGCAATTCCGACGGATGTTTCCCCAAGTCGCCATTATGCTCGATGTCGCTAACAGGGCCACGGTCATGGAACGGATTGCGGCTCGCGAAGCCGATTTGGCCGTAATGGGACAAGTGCCCGAGGATGTGGCCGAATGGGACGCGACTCCCTTTATGGAAAATGATTTGGTCGTCATCGCAAGCCCTGAGCATCCATTGGCACAAAAACGATTCATTGCCACCGAAGAATTGGCGCATGAAGGATTTCTGGTTCGAGAGGTGGGATCGGGCACGCGAGCCACCATGGAACGGTATTTCAATCAAGCTGGCATAACATTTCGTGTTAACATGGAACTGGGAAATAATAGCACGATTAAGCAAGGTGTGGCTCATGGGTTAGGAATTGCGGTAATCTCCCGCCGTGTGATTCAATTGGAATTAGAGTCAAAGCGTCTTGTCATTTTACCAGTGGAAGGCTTCCCGCTCAAACGTTACTGGTATGTCGTGCACTTACGGGGACATTATTTGCCACCGCCGGCCAAAGCGTTAAAGGATCTGCTACTGCAGCAGGCGCGGGTATAAGACAAGCGGGTGTTCCGGCCATATTCTTTTTCTTTATTCTCTCGAATAGTACATGATGGTGGGTCAATAACAATTCATTGACTGTAGATGTTGACAGAGTTTCAGGCCGGCTCCCACAACAAAAAACAGCCCAAATGGGCTGTTTTTTGTGAGGATATCCTTAATCGGTGAAGCGTTCGCCCTTCGGCTTATCCGTGGCGTAACTGTGCAAGGTGTAACGCAGTTGCCGATCGGAACCTTCTTGGCGAATCAAGCCGAAACCGGGATCGTTCGGTGGACGATTCACAATGAAGGACATCCGTAAAGACTGCCGACCCCGAGAGGGATCATAGGCATTTAGCCGAATGTAGTGATTGGGATACGCTTTGCGGCATTCATTGACTTCGTAGAGGATTGCCGCCGCATCCTTCTGGTCGAACATCGGCATGCCCCACATTTCCCAATACGTGTTGCGGGGATGAGGATCGTCGGTAAATTCCACACTCATTGGCCAATTGTGATCAAGGGAATACTCGATTTGCAACTTGATTTCGTCATCTGTTAACGGGGGAAGATAGGAAAAGGTTCCCTGGGTCAGGTGAAAAGCCATCGATAGTGTCCTCCTTATTTATACACTGGGTGTCGGTAATACATCCGGGGTGTCCGTGGATTCGTAGTTAAATGTGACATCTTTCCAGACATCAAGGGCTGCTTGTAACGACGGCGACAACCTGGCCGCTTTTTGGAGGATTTCTGGTCCTTCATTGAGGATATCTTTGCCTTCGTTACGAGCCTTAATCATAGCTTCCAATGCGACGCGGTTAGCCGTTGCCCCTGCGGAGATTCCCATCGGGTGACCAATAGTTCCGCCACCGAACTGTAAGATGACATCTTCACCAAGGTGATGCAGCAACAAGTGCATTTGTCCGGCATGGATTCCACCTGATGCAACCGGCATGACACCTGGCATGGAGCCCCAGTCTTGATCGAAGAACAAGCCTTCTTGGAGGTTCATTTCGACCTTGGAATCCCGTAAGGTCTTGTAATATCCGTGAATCATGTTGGGGTCGCCTTCTAGTTTGCCCACAATGGTTCCCGCATGGATATGGTCAACTCCAGCTAAGCGCATCCATTTTGAAATAACACGGAAAGATACCCCGTGAGTTTTTTGGCGGGTAAAGGTTGCGTGACCTGCCCGGTGTAAGTGAAGCAGCATACCATTTTTACGGGCCCAATTGGCCATGGACTGGATGGCGGTATACCCCACAGTGAGGTCGATCATGATGATGACACTGCCTAAGTCCCGAGCGAATTCTGCCCTTTCATACATGTCTTCCATTGTGGCAGCAGTAACGTTCATGTAATGACCTTTGACTTCACCTGTTTCAGCTGCAGCGCGGTTAACACCTTCCATGACGTAGAGGAAACGGTCACGCCACCGCATGAAGGGTTGAGATCCAATGTTCTCGTCATCTTTAGTAAAGTCGAGGCCGCCCCGTAGAGCTTCATAGGCCACACGACCATAGTTACGTGCAGACAACCCTAATTTAGGTTTAATGGTGGCACCAAGTAGGGGACGTCCATATTTGTCGAGATATTCCCGTTCGACAACAATCCCGTGGGCTGGGCCTTGAAAGGTCTTGATATAATGAAGCGGTATGCGCATGTCTTCGAGACGCAGGGCCTTTAAGGGTTTGAAACCGAAAACATTACCGATAATGGATGATGCCAGGTTGGCGATAGAGCCTTCCTCAAAGAGATCAATAGAATATGCAATATAGGCAAAATATTGGTCGGTTCCAGGAATCTGATCAACCCGGTATGCTTTGGCTTGGTAATTGTCATACGCGGTAAGGCGGTCAGTCCATACAACGGTCCATGTTGCTGTGGAGGATTCCCCTGCAACGGCGGCAGCGGCTTCTTCAGGTGATACGCCTTCTTGTGGGGTGACACGAAATACGCAAATGACATCGGTTTCTGAAGGTTCATAATCTGGGCGCCAATATCCCATTTCACTATATGGGGTTACCCCAGAGGCCCAGCGGCTTTTCTTTTTGTTCTCAGTTGAACTCATGAAATTTCCTCCCTTAGAATAAAAGCGCGAATTCAGACAATTTAGAGCGTTGCTAATTGGGTGGTAAAGGTCTATGTGATAAGAATAACGATCTCAGAGGTATTTGTGAAATATGGATTGGATTAAAGATACATAAATATTTATTTATAAGAGTAGAATTCATTGATAAATAATCGGTGTTAATTTCTGGCATAGTACATAAAATCGTCGGTGTCGTGGCTAGAGAGAAAAATTGTGGTAGAATGCTTTTATTGCTTTTATTTCAAAGATGGTTCACGTAAACTTGCCAAGGAGGGGAATTTCTTGATGTATAAGAACACACCCCTCATGCCCCTGACTCCCCCTTAATTCTCTCGCTTTCCTTGTTAACTAAAAAATTGGGCGAGGGATCCATGATGCGTTATCTGCGCATTTTCCAGATCCCAGCATTTGCTCGCTATTTTTTTGGTGACACCATTGTTCGCCTAGTGGAGCAGTGTGTGCAGGTTGCTCTGCTCTGGTTCTTGGCAACGCGCGGTCATTCTCCGGCAAATCTGGGATGGTATGTGTTTTGGAATACAGCGCCCGTCATCATTGGCGGACCGCTAACCGTGAAACTCTTCCGTTATTGGTCCATTAGGCGCAGTATGGTCGTCGACCTTGTTAGCCGAGGGCTAGGCTATGGGATGTTAACGGTGGTTATCTATTAATCCCCCTAACAACTATGAACAAAACGACTCTATGACGGGCGTGGGTTAGGGTCTCGCTGGAGGCGGAGAACGGGGCATGATAGGCTGGAATTGATTGAGCCATAACCCTGTGGCCTTGTTTGTCAATATCATGCCCCGAGAGGATTCGGTCCAGCGATCAATAACCTGTCTAGAATTAGGGGGTTAAACCGTGTACCGGTTGGATTAGAGCTGTTCGGTCACTTCGCATACAATCCAAGACAAAAACCAACCAAAATACAATTTGTTCCTTTGAGGTATTATTTATCCGTCAAAGGGAATATTATAGGGCACCTTACATTGACCAAGGGAAGCAGGTGTCTCATAATAGATACATATTGTACGAAAGAGGGTGCTAAAAATGCGTACCACAAAAGTCCCGGTACTCACGGTAGAACAACAGCCGCAACCGATGGGCTCGAAACCGGTTATCAATGAACGGCTTCAAGCATTAGGACGCAAAATTGTTCAAGAGCACCTAGAGGCGTTCAAGCGATTAGCGGACAAATAAAAGACTGGCCCGGTTACGATGATGCCGTCGCGATGCAACAGTATGTGGTTAACATTACTGGTCAAGGTCGCGTCGGTGTTTTTCATTCGAACTACTTGAAATCCGCTCTTGTGAGTTCTTTTCAAGGGGGATATGGGAGCGATTTCTATCCGACAATCGCGGATAAAATCGCAGTCCTGATTCACGCGATTATTACTATGCACGTTTTTGTAGATGCTAACAAACGGACAGCCATGGCCCTTGGGTTAGCCGTCGCAGAAGCGAACGGACAACGAATTCGCCCGTTGAGGGATAAGGAGATCGAAGATCTGGCCGTGTCCGTGGCAGACCACACATGTGACATCCCAGATATTGCCAAGTGGCTTAGGTTTTATTATCGGTTTTAAGCCCACCACTTTTACACAACATGATCCCACAACTAATCTACGGACGTGTTTGGTGATTTACGTCATTCTCATTCGACCTTGGGTAGTGTCGCTGTGAATAGTTTTGGTGTGCGTTCGCGGCTTGCCCGTGCTATCCGTTCCTAACGGAATGCGCACTAAGTATTTTTGCGGACCGCGTTTGATAATGTTTCCGCTAGATATCAGGTCACCTCGCAGGGGAGAATACGTAATCAACCAGATGGAATAAGGAAACACGTTAATGAACCACATCGCGGAAATCCTTGTGGGATAAGGCAAAGAAGTGGTCGGAGAGACAGGATTTGAACCTGCGACCTCCTGCTCCCGAAGCAGGCGCGCTACCAAGCTGCGCTACTCCCCGACGAACGGTAGTAAGTATAGCGCTTCGGTTCGTTATATGTCAAGATAAGATGAATAAACGCCAAAAACGTGGTCAAATACAAGTAGGATGGATACAATAACAATGGTCATTATAAAAGGAGTCGATTTATGGAACTCAAAGGACTGCTACTGGCCGGTGGGACGGGCAGTCGCTTGCGTCCTTTAACCTATACCGGAGCGAAGCAGCTTATTCCCATCGCCAATCGTCCTATTTTACATTATGCGGTCGAGGCGATGGTGCAGGCGGGAATAACAGATATAGGCGTCATTGTCGGGGAAACGGGTGCGGCTATTCGCGAAAGTCTGGGAGATGGCCAAGCCTTTGATTGTCATTTTACATACATTGTACAAGAAGCACCGCTGGGATTGGCACATGCGGTAAAAACCGCCGCGCCGTTCCTTGCAGATGCTCCTTTTCTCATGTTTTTGGGTGATAATTTATTGCGCAGTGGCCTGGGAACACTTGTGGAACGATTCAGATCGGGACGTTATGCGGCGTCTATTTTGCTAACGGCAGTTGATGATCCCCGGCAATTTGGAGTGGCCGTTGTCGAAAATGGTCGCGTGACGCGTCTTGTGGAAAAGCCGAAAAATCCGCCGTCCCATTGGGCCTTAGTGGGGGCTTATTGTTTTCAACCGGAAATTCATGAGGTGATTGCTTCCTTAAAACCATCATGGCGCGGCGAATATGAAATTACGGACGCAATCCAAGCTTTAATTGATCAGGACCGGGTTGTGGATGCCACATTTGTTGACGGCTGGTGGAAAGATACGGGACGACCGGAGGATGTTATCGAAGCCAACCGTTTGGTTCTTGAGGATTTGGTACCTGCGGTACAAGGACATGTCGACAAAGACAGCGAAATTGTTGGCCGCGTGTATATCGCTCCGACGGCCCGCATTGAGCAAACGACAATTCGTGGACCAGTCGTCATTGGCGAAGGCGCTGTAATTCGCAATAGTTATATCGGCCCTTATACGACTATTGGTGATGGGGTCACGATTGAAGAAACAGAAATCGAAAATAGTATTGTCCTTCCCGACAGTCTGATTCAAAGAGTGGCAGAACGCATCGACCAATCCTTAATTGGGCGTGGCGTCAAGGTGCAAGGACGGCATGAGCGCCCTAAAGCCATGCGCCTTGTTTTAGGAGACCATAGTCGGGTTGATTTATAACAGATGATCAATATCAAACGGCATAGGAGGCATTATGAGTACTTTTGGAACCATTGAAGGTGTGGTTGTTAAACAGCTCGTGCGTCATCCCGATGATCGTGGATTTTTTCAAGAAATCTTGCGCGATGATGACCATCTCTTACGCAAATTTGGTCAAGCCTCATTGTCCATGAGTTATCCCGGTGTTATTAAGGCGTTCCACTATCACGAACGGCAAGACGACTTATGGTTTTTTCCCGTCGGGTCAGCCCAAGTGGTGTTATATGATGCCCGCAAGGATTCGCCGACCTATGGCATTACCCAAGTGTTATATCCGGGAGAGGACAATCCCCAACTCATTGTAATTCCGGTGGGCGTGGTCCATGGATATCGAGTACTCGGGAACAAGCCCCTTATGATTGTCTATTTCACTACGGAATCCTATAACCCCGCACAACCGGATGAAAAACGGTTGGCGTGGAATGATGAAACCATCGGATTTGATTGGACAACCCAAAATCGATAAGGAAGAAGCGACAGCCATGCGTGTCATGATAACAGGAGGACTCGGCTTTATCGGGTCCCAGATGGTTCGTTATTTACTCGAGACAGTTCCCGATATTCATATTATTAATGTCGATGCGTTAACCTATGCAGGGAATTTAGAAAACCTGAAGGACTATGAAAATGACCCGCGTTATGAGTGGGTGCATGCATCGATTGGCGATCAGGCAACGCTCGACAGAGTTCTTGCTGAAAATCCTGTGGATGTCATCATCAACTTTGCCGCTGAATCGCATGTGGATCGTTCGATTCTATCTGCGGCACCATTTGTGACGACCAATGTTTTGGGCACTCAGGTCCTGTTGGAGCTCGCTAGAACCCATCATGTGCCAAGATTTCTCCAAGTCTCTACGGATGAAGTCTATGGAAGCTTACCTCTTGGGGGCAGCAATTGGTTTTCCGAAACATCCCCTTTAACTCCCAATAGTCCTTATGCCGCGAGTAAAGCTGCGGCCGATTTTCTCTGCTTGGCAGCCTTTCGCACGTACGGTCAGGATGTCGTTATCACGCGTTGTTCGAATAATTATGGACCCTATCAATTTCCTGAAAAGCTGATCCCGTTATTCATTACAAATGGGTTGGAAGGGAAAACATGGCCGCTATATGGTGACGGGCAAAATGTTCGGGATTGGCTTCATGTGTCCGACCATGTCCGAGCACTATGGATGGTTGCCCTTCAGGGGAAGAGTGGCCAAATTTACAATATTGGAGGACATAATGAGAAATCGAACCGGGAAGTGGCCGAGGCCCTAGCGGACATTTTGCACCTGCCGTATTCGGTCATTACCCCGGTAGCGGATCGGTTAGGTCATGACCGGCGATACGCTATTGACTCCCAGAAAATCACGAAGGAACTGGGTTGGCATCCATTAGTCGATTGGGAACAGGGCCTACGCGATACCGTTCAGTGGTACAAAGATCATGAAGCGTGGTGGAAAGCTATTAAAACCGGTGCCTATTTGGAATATTACCAGCAACAATATGGTCCGTTGAGAAAGGATTCACCCAGCGCATGAGATTTTTTCTGGCCGTATGGATAGCGCGTATTGTCGGTTGGGTTAGTCGCTTGACAGGCCGCGGAGGCAGCTCCTTGCCGGGGCTCATTGCCCGCCGCATTGATCCTCGAGTTTTTCAGCGACTGGCTAAAAAAATTCGTGGCGGCGTCATCTTGTTGACGGGGACTAATGGCAAAACGACGACGGCGGCCATTGCCACATTTCTATTACGCAAGAGTGGACGCAAAGTCGTCAACAATCAAGCCGGGGCTAATTTGATTCTCGGATTAACGGCGGCGTTGATTCAGGCTAGTCGCTTGAGATTATATCCCAAGGCTGATATGGCCCTGTTGGAGACCGATGAAGCGACCATGCCCAGAGCTGCGGAGGAAAGCCGACCCAAAGCCATAGCCGTCACCAATTTTTTTCGGGATCAGCTTGATCGTTATGGCGAATTATCTACGACGGTGAATTTCGTCAAGAAGGGGATTGAAAAGCTTGATCCACAAGGATGGCTGGTCTTAAATGCCGATGATCCGCAAGTGGCCTATCTTGGCGCTTCTTATTCCCAAGTTCTCTATTTTGGTGCTGACTTGTCTGCCTACCCTACACCCCAAGGGCACCATGATATTCAAGATGCCCGGTTTTGTCCCCGCTGTGGGCACGAGTTACGCTATATTCGGCAATACTATGCACACCTGGGCGATTATTATTGTCCAGCCTGCGATTACCGCCGTCCCATCCCTGATCTTTTATTGGTGGATTGGCAAGGAATTCACGGAAATCTTCGGATCGATTACCGTGGAGAACAAATTAGTGTACCGATGCGCTTGCCAGGATTATATAATGCCTATAACGTGATGGCAGCAATGGCCATCGCTTTGCTCTTCGGTGTGGAGTTGGACACGGTCGCCACCTCACTGGGGAGCTTTCGCCCGGCGTTTGGGCGAATGGAAGAAGTCTCGATTGAAGGCAAAGATGTCTGGTTAGCTCTCGTAAAAAACCCGGTGGGATTTAACCAAGTCTTACAAGCGATCGATGAGGACAAGCGCCCTTTAAAAAATCTATTATTTATCATTAATGATCGTTATGCCGATGGGCAAGATGTATCGTGGTTGTGGGATGTTGATTTTGAGCGCTTTGTCCAACCGCAGTGGCATGTATGGATTAGCGGCATTCGGGCTCGAGATATGGCTGTGCGTCTGTTATATGCCGGGCTGGATACTGGCAGCATGCATGTCATAGAAAAACCGGAGGTAGCGTTGGAGGATTTGATACACAATAGTGCGCCGGAGCAAGTGACCTATATCTTGCCGACGTATACAGCACTCTTGGAAATTCGCAAGTACCTGACGGATAAAGGGTATACGCGACACTTTCGGGAAGGGTAGGATTTTTACGATGGCAGATATTTATTCCCGGCCGATCATATTTGGTACCGCCGGGCATATTGATCATGGCAAAACCACCCTCACGCAGCGTTTAACCGGAGTGAATACGGACCGATTACCGGAAGAACGAAGCCGGGGTATTTCCATTGATCTGGGATTTGCGCATTTTACTCTACCTAGCGGCCAACATGCGGCTTTAATTGATGTACCGGGACATGAAAAATTTATCCGCAATATGGCTGCGGGTGTTCATGGCATGGACGCTGTGATGCTCGTGGTGGCGGCCGACGAAGGCATTATGCCCCAAACCCGGGAGCATTTAGATATCCTCACGCTGCTCGGGGTTAAAAATGGATTAACGGTCATAACGAAAGCCGATATGGTAGAGGCGGAGTGGCTACCGATTGTGGATGAGGCCGTGCAAGAAGCCTTGACCGGATCCTTTTTAGAACATTCTCCCCGGATTTTTGTGGATTCGGTCACGGGCCGGGGTATTGACGCGTTGCTCACCGCATTAGATGAATTGGCCCAACAAGTCCCTCTACGGGATGCCAAGGGGTCAGTGAGATTACCCATTGACCGGGTTTTTTCGGTGAGGGGCTTCGGTACCGTTGTGACAGGAACCTTGGTTAATGGAACGATCCGCACGGAGAGCACATTAGAAATAGTTCCGGGTGACTATGTCGTGCGCGTGCGGGGACTCGAAGTGCATGGCCACAAAGTGGATTACGCGGTGGCTGGTCAGCGGGTTGCAGCCAATTTGAGTGGGATTGATAAAGAATTGATTCACCGAGGACAAGTCTTAAGTGAAATCGGCCATCTTCGGGCTCATGACATTTTAGTGGTTGAATTATCTTTATTGCCTTCGAGTCCCGTATTGTCTCAGCGTACCCGGGTTCATGTGCATTTAGGAACGGCGGAAGCTACCGGACGGGTATATTGGTACGAAAGTGATGAAATGGAACCGGGCCGTACGGCCTTTGCCGAAATTCGGTTGGAAAGTCCCTTGCCCGCCTTACGTGGCGACCGATTTCTTATCCGGTCTTATAGTCCCGTCATCACGATTGGTGGCGGCCGTGTGATCGAAGTCGGGCGCCACCATAAGCGTAAAGAACCGGGTCTTCTAGATTTCTTAACGTTGATCGCCCAAGGGAATCCGGCTGATGTTATCCGTGCCGTGTTGAAACCTGCGCAGATTCCAATCAGTGTGGATGAGATCGCGACCAAAACGGGTCTTGCCGTGAATGACGTCATACCCATTTTGGAGCATAGTTCTGACATATTGTATGGTCCCGAACGGTTCGTGCTCGAAGGGCATAAGTTGGAACCATTTTCCCAGCAGTTACGGGAATTCTTGACGGATTATCACCTTAAACATCCCCTGCGTCCAGGAATTGAACGGGAACGGTTAAAAGAAGCATTATGGCCTGAATGGTCGATGAAGCAGGTCTTATTTGTTGTGGCACACAGTATAGACGTCAGTGTCAGCGGGGAATGGGTGCATTTAACCACGTTTGAATCAAACAGCCCTGAGCCGTGGAAATCAGAAATTGAGAGACTCTATCAGGCCATTAGTCATACGGGGCTAAAACCTGTGGCAATAGATCAATTGCAAAGCCAAATTGTCATCGAGCCGGGTCATGTGTTTGATGTACTCGAATTTCTGGTGCAACAAGGACGGATTATCAGGTTAGATGACGGCATTTATATAGCCGACCGGGTTTTTGATGAAGCGAGGCATCAAGTCACCGAAGCGCTCAAGACTTCCACAGAATTATCTACCAGTCAACTTCGAGAAGTTCTCGGAACGAATCGGCGGTTTGCGGTTTTATTTTTAGAGTTGTTGGATGCACTGCATGTTACCAGACGCATCGGCGACAACAGGACTTTGGTGGGATAGAACAGGGACGAAAAGACAATGAGAATTGATGTGGCATGGGCGAAGATTCCCAAAGGTGGGTTTGGGGAAAGTGGCGATACGATTGAGTTGGTGGAGCGCCCTTTAGGCGGCGTCTCCTTGATCTTGGCGGATGGACAAGGTTCGGGTCCGGCGGCAAAACGGATCAGCCGATTGGTTTCGATGAAAGCGGTCAGTTTGATTGCGGATGGATCGCGCGATGGCGCGGTAGCTCGGGCGGTGCAGGACATGCTTTATACGGCACGCGAAGGCCGGGTTACTGCTACTTTGGTGGTTTTATCCTGTGACATGCATACGAACACGGTGGTTATCGCGAGAAATACACCGGTTCCGGTTTTGATTCGGCAAGAGAATGTCGTCTTTCGCCTGGAAGGGGGCTCTGAGGTGATAGGAACCTACCGCAAAACCCGGCCGGCGATGACTGAACTGCCTTTGATCCCAGATACCATCTTGTTGACATTTTCTGACGGGGTGATAAATGCCGGTAAACGCTTTGGAAAATCGCTGCCATGGGATATGATTGAACAAGAACTTAAGTCACTTGAGGTGAAAGACTTAGAAGAATGGGTCAATGATTTGATGACGCGAACTTTGGCACTGGATAAAGACCGGCCCAGCGATGATGTGAGTATTGTCGCGTTAGGAATAAGGAGCGATGTCCAAAATGCCATACGCACATTATCAGCCAGTATTCCCTACTAACGGCATTATTTTAGTCGGAGTATGTGCCGCCGGAAAATCAACAATATCGCGGTTGTTAACATCTTACGGGATGGTCGCGCGTTCCATAGCGCAAGAACATTCCCAGGTTCCCACCTTGTTTTCTCGTCAGGGCGATCACCCTGTCGTACTTTTATCTGCCAGCTTTTCTAGCGTGCGGCAAAGACGGCGGCTAGCATGGACTTTCCATCATTATGAGGAGCAATGGAAAAGGCTTCAGTTAGCCCGTCAAAAGGCGAACCTTATTATCCGGACGGATGCATTGGACCCGCAGTCCGTGGCCCACGCAATTGTTGAGTGGTTCGACCAGTGGACGGGATTGTCAACGTTCTTTGAACAGCGACATATTTTGGATGCTGCTCAGCAAACGATGATGCGTTATCAAGTGACATGGGGAATCGCGTTGCCAAATCTGATGATATCGCCAGCTCCTGAGCTTAGACGTCATTCTCATGTTCTGAGTCGGAACCGGTTAATGATTCAGCAAAGAACGTCATAATACCCGACTCGTTATAAGGTTTTGAGTGTTATTGAATGGAGAATCTATCGATAGCGTCGTGTGTCACAGTGCTCGAGTGAGCCTACGTGTCTATTTGACACGATATTCCGACCCGGACTATAATGAAACGATTTTGAACCGGGGGGCTTACAATGCGTCAAAAGAGTATGCTGAAGTTCTTTGCCCTGGTTGCGGTGCTAATCGCAGCCGTTTATTATTTTCTAGCCGTAAATCCCATTACTAATCATCTCCGTTATGGTCTTGACCTCAAAGGGGGCGTCACCGCAACTTATCAAGCGGAACCAGCACCCGGCGAGCCTGTGAATAAAGAAACGATGGCGCGAGCTATGTCGATTTTAGGATTCCGCGTAAATGCCTTAGGGGTTTCGGAACCCGTGATAGAACAGGTCGGTTCGAACCGCATTACCGTGGATTTACCTGGCGTGAAAAATCCCGAACAAGCCTTGCAGTTTCTCGGTCAAACGGCCGTCTTGCAAATTAAAAGCCCCACAGGACAAGTTTTATTAAGTGGCGGCGACTTAAAGAATGCGGTGGCCGGAATTGTCAATGGTCAATATGTCGTCAACTTAACTTTTAATGCGCAAGGCACTAAGATTTTTGCGGCAGCCACTAAAAAGTATCTCGGAAAACCATTGCCAATCTATCTTAACGGAAAACTGGTAGAGGCACCGATTGTTCAAAACGTGATTCCCGATGGACAAGCTCAAATGAGTGGGAATTTTACGAGCTTGCAACAAGCGCAAAAGGTCGCCCTGCTATTGCAATCGGGCGCATTGCCAGTGAACTTAAAGGTTCTGGATGTCCGTACGGTGAGTGCCACTTTAGGCCATGCTTCCGTGGTGGCAAGTAAAGTGGCGTCGATTATTGCGATTGCCTTGATAGGATTTGTGATGATTGTGTGGTATCGCTTAGCCGGATTTGTTGCCGATATGGCTTTATTGATTTATCTCTTGCTCGTCGTGGGAGCCTTATGGGCAATTCATGCTGTCATCACGGTGCCAGGGATAGCTGGGCTGATTCTCTCTGTGGGGATGGCGGTGGATGCCAACGTTATTATCTTTTCCCGGATTCGTGAGGAAATGATCAATGGGAAAACCCCCAGGGCGTCCGTCGCAGCCGGTTTTCGTCATGCGATTCGGGCCATCTTGGACTCCCATGTGACGACTTTTGTGTCCTCGCTGATCTTGTTCTTTTTAGGAACAGGGGAAGTGAAGGGATTTGCCTTGACCCTGATGATCGGTACTGCGGTATCCTTATTGACCGCCGTGTCCGTGACCGGCGTCGTAATTCGGTGGGTAGCCGACGCGGGCTGGGCTAAAGTCCGGAGTATATTTGTGGGCTAGGAGGACATAGCATGCGCTTTCACTTTGAATTTGTTCGCCATTGGAAAACGTGGTTTATTGTTTCCGGATTGTTGATTGTCCTGGCCTTAGGGGCGTTTTTCATCCGGGGATTGAATTATGGGATTGACTTTACGGGTGGCACCCAGATGAACTTGAAATTTGTTCATCCCGTGACGACAACCGCCATTAAAAAAGTTTTGGATCAGGATCATCTTTATGGGAGTACAGTGGTGTTTTTAGGACAAGGCCGGCGCAATGTCCAGATTACGACACCCACCATTTCCGAACATGAACGAACCACATTGTTAACGCAGTTTGGCAAACAGGTCGGAAAGTTCCAAGAAATTTCGACAAACAGGGTGTCATCGATTATTGGGCAACAGACGGAGCGTACCGCATTGATCGCGGTTGTACTCGCCGTGGTGGCCATTATCATTTACATTACCATTCGCTTTGAATGGCGTTTTGCCCTGTCCGGCATTATTGCGATGGTGCACGATGTGATTATTACGGTCGGTCTCATTGCGCTCATCCACATTCAAATCACGGAATACTTTATTATGGCAGTGCTGACGATCTTCGGGTATTCCATCACCGATAAAATCATCGTTTTCGACCGCATACGGGAGAATTTAGCGAAAAAGAAAAAGCAAGAAACGTTGGAAGATCTGGTCGACAAAAGCCTCAATCAAGTGCTGGTGCGTTCGATTAATACGTCAACCACCGTGGTCATTGCGCTATTGGCGTTGTTGATTTTTGCAGGATCAAGTATCCGCGATTTTGCCTTAACAATGCTGTTCGGAGTCATTTTTGGCACCTATTCCTCCATTTTTATTGCCAGTCCCATTTGGTTGTTGTGGAGAAATCGGGACTTGAAGAACAAGAAGAAAAAAGTGGTCTCGGCATAACCAAAGCCGGTCTTGCATATCCCGACTATCTCCTGCAGGGGTGAGATAGCCGGGCTTTTTTATGATGGTCGATGAGTGATGAGTGATGAGTGAGGAAAGATTCGGAAAATCTGGGTATGCTAACACAAAGTCGTAAAACTGGTCGTTAATCGTGACATGTCTTGAAGTAGGAGACGCGCAATGATTTGGTGGTTTGCCGTGCCGGCTATCGGATCATTATTTTGGGATGGGCCGTGGCTCTTAATTGCTTTCGGAATCCAATGGCTCTTGAAATGGGGATACCCTCACGGGTCGTTAGGCTTTTTCGTGGCTGAATTAGGAGGACTTGGGCTGTTGGAATGGCTCTTTCATGAGTGGCTGCCTCCTAGGCCCGTTCAGCGGAGCCCGGGGCGCCTTTTGGAAGAATCGTGGATTTTGATTTGGCTATCTCTTTTACTTAGTCCGATTCCGGGATTTATTGTCTGGCAAGGAACGGTGGGGTTTGACGCGGCTGCACGCCTGCATGGATTTCGTCAAGATGTGCCCAAGGTTTTGCGCGTGCGGGTTGTCAAAATGCTGGTCATTATCGGACTGGCGATTTTTTTGGCCCTGACCCGGTAAAGGGAAGACACAAAGTACGCGCTGTTTCTTGTTCAGAACAGAAAACAGCGCGTTTTTAAGCAGGCTAGGGTATTTATGTCGTCGGTTGTGCGGGATTATAGACCTGGTTGGGATTTAAACTTTCTGAATAGATCCCATATTGGTTGGCACGGAAATATACCTCTTCCCCGTCAATTTGCGCGTGTTGAAGGGCATTTGTGTGGTCGTTGATATCGGCTTTAGGAATCACAGGTAATGGCGTTGTGGAGGTGATGGGTGCTGGACTTTTGCCGAATTTCTGGGGGAATTGTGCGACAATACCCGTTGCTAAATAGTGGGCGGCATCAAACATGAGTCCGTAGTCTTGAACCAGTAGGGCATCAGAGGCGGAGTCGTTACCTTGATTGAAGTCCAGCCACGATTGACTGATTTGGTTGATGTGTGTTTGCAAGACGGAGGAGAGCACCTTCTTGCTCAAATTCGGGTTAGCTCCTGCCATAAAAGCCGCAAATGCGCTTTTGTAATGGGTAAGGGTTGCTTGAGCTTGTTGTGCGGCCCCAGAATTGTTGGCGAGAACAGCATTTTCGTACGTGAAAAAGTACATGTGTTTGTTCCAAAGACTTTCAAATTTCTGACCAGCTTGGGCTCCATAGATACTCGAAATGGCCGCCGTTAAGGCTTGAGTGTTTTGATTCATGATGGTGGTTAACGCTTGATATTGTCCCATTTGATGGGCACTAAGAGCTTGCATGCGCAACTCTAAGATAAAGGCATGCTCGCCAAGAAGTTGATCCAAGCCCGCTTGAAGGTTGGCTGCGGGTGTGTTCGGAGAAGTGGGAAACTGCGAGGGGAACTGGTTACTGATCCCGGTCGCAAGATAATCCCCTGCGGTAAACATGAGATTATATGCTGCCACGAGTTCTTGATCCGCTGCCACATCATTACCCTGGTCAAAATCATTAAATGCCGCGGTAATTTGGTTAATGTGTTCTTGGAGAACGCTGGACAGCGTGGCTTCACTCAACTGGGGATTGGCGGTGGCCATAAACTTGGCGAACTCGTTCTTGTAAAACGTTAATTGGGCTTGGGCTTTTTGTGCGTTAACAAAATCTTGGGCATAAGTGAAGAAATACATGTGCTTATTCCATAACGTTTCAAACTCTTGGCCGCCAGCATTCCCATAAATGCTGGTAATGGCGTTTGTTAAGGCTTGAGTATTTTGCGTCATGACGTCACTTAAAGCGTTATAAAGGGCGGTATTTCCTGCGCCAAGGGCCTGCATGCGTAATTCTAAGATCATCGCGTGTTCCCCAAGAAGTTGGTCTAAAGCCACACGGAGATTACCCGCTGGAGTTCCTACGGTTGAATTATCAAATTTTTGTGGGAATTGAGCCGCAATACCCTGGGATAAGTAGGCGCCGGCAGTGTACATCAAATTGTATGCCTGGACCATTTCGTTTTCGGATGATAAGTAATTCCCGGATACGTAATCATTAAAGGCCGTGGTAATTTGATTGATGTGTTCTTGGAGAACGGAGGACAAGGTTGATTCACTAAAATTCGGATTGGCTGTGGCTAAAAATTGAGCAAATTGGTTTTTGTAAAAGGTCAATTGATTTTGGGCAGCTTCTTCGGCACTAACGTTGTGAGCTTTAACAGCATTGACATAGTCGAAGAAATACACGTGCTTGTTCCATAGGGTCGAGAATTCTTGCCCAGCTTGGGTGCCATAAACTGAGGCAATGGCTTGCGTTAATTGTGCGGTGTTGTTGTCCATGACTTTCATCAATGCGTTAAAGAGGGCGGTGTTGCCCGCATAATCGGCTTGCATGGCCTGCTCTAAAACAATCGCGTGTTCTCCGAGCAACTGGTCAAGAGCGACTTGCAAGTTTACTGCGGGAGTGAGTGTGCTGGTGTCTTTGAATTGAGCGGGAAATTGTTGATCGATACCGGCGGCCAGATATCCTCCTGCGGTGTACATGAGATTGTAATCAGTCACTAATTGAGCCCATGACTGATTGGGATGGCCTGTCTGTGCATCATTAAAGGCCGTGGTGATTTGATTAATGTGATCTTGGAGTACGGTAGACAAGGTGCTTTCACGAAGATTCGGATTCGCGGTGGCCATAAACTGGGCAAATTCATTTTTGTAGTGAGTTAAAAGCGCTTGAGACTGTTGCTCTCCAACATAAGCCTTGGCATAGCTAAAGAAATATTTGTGCTGATTCCATAGCGATTCGAATTCCTGACCGCCTTTTTGCCCATAAATCGAACTGACGGCATTCGTTAACGCCGTGGTGTCCTGATTCATGGTGGTGGTCAAAGCTTGATATTGGGCTTTGTTCCCTTGGGCTAAAGCTTGCATCCGCAATTCTAAAGTCATCGCATGCTCGCCAAGCAGTTGATCGAGTCCCGCACGCAGATTTGCCGCAGGTGTCGAGGTCGGGGAAGACGTGGATGGAGCGGATTGGGCAAAAGTGAGGGTGAGCGGTAATCCGGCTAAGACGGAGCCAGCTAATGTGGCCGCTAAAAGTTTCACGGAACGTTTCATACATGCATCATCCTCGTATAAAGAAATTGATTCTGCTACCCTGAGGCTTTATCTTGAGGCCTGCCTCGCGGCCAGCAGCAATCGGCATTCGGGATGATCAGGCTTGCCAGATCGGGTTTCGTCGGCGATGCTCGAAGAAGATCGGGACGATTCAAGACTGCATTCCTCCTGCCGGATTGACGGCTTCGAAAGTCTGTGAGTCGGCGACGCCGCTTCGTCACAGTTAACGCGCGGGATGCCGCTCCCCCCGTGGAGACCCGTGGCACCGGTCTATCGCACACCGCGGGTGGCGATGACGGCTTATAAGCGAGGTTGCGGCGAAGGCGTCGGCGCGTCGGCGAAATCCCGTTCCCGATGCATTCCTCCGCGAAGGGAGGTGAAATCCCATGGATAGCGTGTTGTACGTCGGTATTGACACCAGTCTCGGGGCTCACGTCGTCTGCGCGATGGCGGCGGATGGCCAGGTCGTCGCGCGGACGACCGTCCCCAACGATCAGGCGGGGGCCGAGCAATTCGTCGCTTGGCTGCACCCCCACGCCGCGCCGTACGCGCGGCTGGCCATTGGCGTCGAGGCCACGTCCGTGTACCATGTGCCGCTGATGGAATGGCTGACGCAAACCCCCGACTTGCAGCGGTGGCAACCCACCTGGTACGTCCTCAATCCGAAAGTCGTCCAGAAATTCCGAGAGACCTATGTGGATCGGGGCAAAACCGACCGAGCGGATGCCGCCCTGATTGCGGATGTCATGCGGTTTGGGCGCGTCACGCCCTGGACCCCGCCGGATCCGCGCTATGCGGCGTTGCAGGTCTTGACCCGCCATCGTCGGCAGCTGAGCCACCTCATCACCCAAGAAAAAATCGCGCGTTGGTGCAATTGTTTTGTGTCTGGGGGCAGTATGCCCATACGGAGGAGCCGTTTTTCTCGAACGTCTTTGGGGTAGCGTCGCAAACCGTGTTGGAACGCTACACGCCCGATACGCTGGCAGCCATCCCGCTGGCGGATCTGGTGGCGGAAATCGCGGCGGCCGGTCGCCAACGGCTGAAAGCGCCCGATGACATTGCGCAGACCTTGCACCGCTTGGCGCGGCGCGCCTTTCGGTTGCATCCGGACGAGCAGGACGCGCGGCACCAAAGCTTGGTCCTGCATTTGGACACCATCCGGGCCTTGGAACATCAACAACAGGCGCTGGACAAAGTGATTGCCCGTGACATGCAGGCGTTTCGCCAAACCCTGACCACGATTCCGGGGATTGGTCCGGTCTATGGCGCGGGCCTCTTGGCCGAAATCGGTCCCATCGAACGATTTCCGTCGGAAAATGCCTTGGCCAAATATGCGGGGCTGACCTGGCGCCCGCATCAATCGGGGAATTTTGATGCCGACATCCGTCCGCTGACGCGGACGGGGAACGTCTATTTGCGGTACTACTTCATCGAAGCGGCGGAGAGGGTCCGGGTGCGGGACCCGCAGTTCAAAGCCTTTTACGAGAAGAAGTACCACGAAGCCACGCACCACGCACATAAGCGGGCGTTGGTCTTGACGGCACGCAAGTTGGTCGGCGTGGTCTACGGGATGCTGACCCGGGGCCAAATCTACGACGAAAGGAAGTTGATGCCGCACTAAAGGGATTGACAACTTATTTGCCATTATCTACCACCTCCTTTTAGGCAGGTTTATGTTGCCCTGGCCCTGTTCGTCGTTGTCCTAAGCTGATCGGTTCTTGACATTTAACCGCGGGACTTTGTCATCGGGCGGTTCCACCCGGTATTTGACGCAATTTCTGCTGTCATGTCCTGATACGCAAGGAGCGATTAAACAGATCTGTGGGGACCTTTGAGGTGGACTAAAACGAAAAACAGATCCGTTAATCCCATATCTCCGTATTTCTCCATGAAAGCGCTTTACTGGGCTTCACTCATCTGCATCCATGAGGTGTTAACTGACCAACAAAACAGGGGGAATGTGACGATGTTTCGAACTAACGAGAGTCGTAGTGACCGCATTATACGTATCATCTTCGGGTTGATTGCTTTGGGCTTGGCGTTTAATCATGTCGGAGGAAATGTAGGGACATGGGTTTTTGGGATTGTGGCGGCATTAGCCATAATAACTGGGCTTACTGGAGTATGTGCGCTTTATAAATTGATTGGTGTGAGCACCTGTCCGATTAGAAAGTAAACTCCACAGACAATTAAGGCAAGATTTCACCGGGTTCACCATGGAGCACATTCTTCGGGTGGACCCGGTGTGTTGTCTGCATTTTGAGACCGTGAAGAGAATAAAAAAATGTCGGCAGTCGTCTCGCATTATGGTACGAGAACACGCCATGACGAGTTCGGACAGGAAAACTACGTAAAAGGTCACGGCCTTATTCAAGCACAATGAAGCCATCTTTCCTCTCGTTAGGACGAAAGATGGCTGAGTCATGGTCAACCTAGATAGATGATGCCGGCAATGTGGCGGCCGCCAAGATCGGGGTTGTGGGCTTTTCTGTGCCTCCTTGGGGTTCTATGGTAATAGCGAAGGCACTGGCACCGGGTTTTTTAGGCGGCAAAAAATGTGGACCGGGTCCAAAGGTTCCCGCCGGCACCGGGGTGCCTTTAACGAGCCACCACCCCTCGTAAGTTTCCCCTGGTTTTAAGGGAGGCAATGCCTTGACCCAAATGAGTGCTTTGGGACCCTGCACATAGAGGAGAACCCTGCTGGCTTTTGCCGAGACATTAGCCAAGTGAATTTGCTCGGATGACGACATCATTTGAACTAGGGCATCTAGTTGTTGAGCGCGCTCTTTGGTGTGAAAATACGATTGCCAGCCAAGAGCGGCCACAATCACGGCCGCTGCGGTGGACAGGGCCCACGGCACCATAATCCGGCGCGTCTTGAGATGGGAAGACACGGGGCGTTTTGTTCCTAAATCGTCTTGTATCCGCTCCAAAAATTGTTCCCGCATGGGTTCATGAGCGCTGAAATCCGGTTCAATCGCATTCCATGCCTGCTCGCTGTCGAAAGTGGATAACTGATGCCAATAGATTTGACAAGTCTCGCATTCTTGGAGATGACGAGTGACGCGGTCTTGAGTGTGAGCATCGGCGAGACCGGTAAAGGTTTTTTCGATCGCTTCCTGCCAGCTTTCATCGTTATGGTTCAGCATCACTCACCTCCTCTCGTAGAATGTCTCGAAGCTTTTCGAGACCCAGTCGCAACCGTGTTTTCACGGTACCTAATGGCAATCCCCTGGCTCGTGCGACTTGTGGTGCGGAAAAACCGATGAGGTAAACATCGGTCAATACGACGCGCTGGGCCTCTGGCAATAAGCTCATGGCGGATTGGAGAGCACGTTGGCCCATTTTTTGAATCACATCCTCAACGACTTCGTTATCCATGTCAGCCAATTCATCGCTGAGATCGTCGATGGAGTCTGCTGCGGGGATATTTTTAATTTTACGCAGTTGGTCCGTACACCGACTGCGGGCAATCACAAGCAGCCAGGTGGAACAAGATGCACGATGCGCATCATATTTATCCGCATTTTGCCAGACGGTCCAAAATATATCTTGGACCGTCTCATCAGCGATTTCCCGGTTTTGGATCATGCGGTGACACAATCCTTTAACCTTGCCAAAGTACCGGTCATAAAAGGCCATCATTGCCTGTTGATCTTTTTGGGCAATCCTTTGCAATAATTGTTCGTCGGATATCTCAGGCAATCCCCATGTTCCTCCTATGGGATGATACGTGATCATCCCTGAAATCGATCCATAACCGACAATGATAACGGGCCATTTGGGAATCTATGTGCCTTTCATCATACAACTTTTTAGGAAGGCTTGTGTCATACGGACCCGCTCAAAGCCTTTAGGATGTCATGGTACAATAGGAAAGACATTCTTGGTAAATGGGTGAAGTGGCGTGGTCGATGTCGACGGGGAACTACAAAGCAGTACCAAGAGCGCGATCTGGGGTGCCCTGGGTAATTTTCTTCTCATGGCCCTAAAAATTATTGTTGGGATTGTCGGAAATTCACGGGCCTTGATTGCCGATGGCATCCATTCTGGTGCCGATCTCGGCTCGTCTATTGCGGTCATTGTGGGCTTAAAAGTCTCAAGGATTCCCCCTGACGAAGATCACAATTATGGTCATGCCAAAGCGGAGGCTGTGGCTCAAAAGGTGGTAGCCCTCCTCCTGATCTTGGCGGGGTTTGAAGTGGCTAATGGGGCGATTCAAGCACTTGGTCACTCTTTTAGCCAACATCCGACAGTTTTGACATTGGTTGTTTCAGCAGCTGTGATGTTGGTCAAATGGGTCATGTATGCGCGGCAAAAGCGGATGGCGTTGAAAACCGGGAGCCATTCGCTCATGGCCTCGGCGTTAGACAACCGGATGGATGTCATTTCCTCGGGTATCACCACCGCAGCGATTTTAGGAGCCCAGTGGGGAATTCCACATTTTGATTCCTATGGAGCGCTTGCGGTTGCCGTGCTCATTGTCTGGTTAGGAATTGAAATTTTCTCTCAAGCCGCCAATGATCTCATGGACCGGGCGGCCGATCCTCGGATTGTTGAGGCGATTCGTGAGGTCTCTTTGCAGGTACCTGGGGTGAAAACGATTGATGAAATTCGCACCCGGGTTGCGGGAACTCAGGTGCTGGTGGATTTAAAAATTGTGGTCGACCGTCATTTGTCGCTATTAGAGGCACACCGGATCGCTCACCGCGTGAAAGATGCGGTGATGGCGCAACCACGTATTCAAGATGTTATGGTTCATGTAAATCCTGATTAACGAGAAATGGATTGGTGAATGTTACGCATTATCTAAATCGACCTTATCGCCAGGCTTGGACGCATGATGAAGATCAAGAAAGCTTTCGCCTGTTTCAACAACAAGTCGGATTATCCGAGATAACAGCCAAGATTTTGTGGTTGAGAAATATCCGTTCTCTAGAGGACTACCGGCGTCTCATGTTAGAGTCTCGTGAATTATCCGATCCCGAACAGTTGCCAGACTTAACTAAGGCCGTGACCTTTCTGGAAAATATCCGCCGGGATCACAAATCTATTCGTGTCTATGGTGATTATGATGCGGATGGTGTGAGTGCGACGGCCCTCATGTATCAAGGATTGGTCTGGGCAGGCTTTCCATCAGTCGATTATTATATCCCGAACCGGTTTGACGAAGGCTATGGACTAAGTTCCGATGCGGTAGTGCAAGCTGCGGCCGAGGGTATCGATGTCTTAATCACCGTAGATTGTGGATCGAGTTCCCAAGAGGCAGCCGATTTAGCCGCCCAATACGGCATTGACTTAATCATCACCGATCATCACGGGCTGCCGCCCGTTCTCCCTAGGGCTCGAGCCCTGGTAAATCCCGAGCGGATGAATGAGCCCAACCGATTTTCCGGGGTGGGCGTCGCGTTACAACTTTTACGCGCGTTGCTCCATGATGATGTGCCTCCCTGGGCCTATGCTGTGGCCGCTATTGGAACCGTAGCCGATATCGTTCCGTTGACAGGAGATAACCGCCTTATTGTACAACGGGGGCTTCAAGCGCTGGACATGGGTGCATGCCCAGGAGTTTCGGCCTTGTTGGGAGAGCGGATCAAACCCGGCCAACGCATTCATGTGGATGACTTGGGATTTTTTGTGGGGCCTCATCTTAATGCCGCTGGACGTATGGGGGATGCCACCCCTGCGGTAGGTTTGTTATTGGCCTCGAGAAAAGAGGACGCAGAACCCTTAGCCGCTTTGCTGCGCGAGAAAAACCAGGTGCGTCGTGATATCGAGCAGGAGGTTTTGCGCGGTGCCCTTGCTCAATTGGCGTCCTATGATCAAAGGGGACTTCCGCCTTTTGTAGTGTTGGCCGGGGACGAGTGGCATCACGGTGTGATAGGTATTGTGGCCTCCCGCATCAAAGACTTGGTGAAACGGCCCGTGGCCATTATTGGATGGGAGCAGGACGAAGGCAAAGGTTCGGCCCGGAGTGTTCCCGGCTTTCACCTGTTAAATCATTTGGCTAAGCACCGGGACGTCTTCTTGAAATTGGGTGGGCATCGGGGAGCCTGTGGCTTTAGCCTAGTACGGCAAGATCCCTATGAATTGTCGTTGCGGTTTTCGAGGTCCTTGCCTGAAGAGCTTCTTACTCAGCAGTTTGTCGACAAAACCGTGGATCTGCGGATCAAAGCGGAGGATTTGACGCCGCAAGTGATGGACGAATTTAAAGCTTTAGAGCCCTTTGGGCACGGGTTTGAACGGCCGCAATTCGCGGTAGTTGGAACATTGGACTCCTTGCGTCTTATGGGTCAAGACAAACAGCATGTGGCTATGACTCTCGAGGACACGACCGTGCGGGTCGTGGGCTTTAATCAAGGGGATGTGGCTTCCAGTTTCTTGGTTGGCATGCCTATAGAGTTTATTGGGGAATTGGTGCCCAATTTTTTTCAGGGACGGGAAGAATATCAGTGGCGAATCCATAAACTGGTAAACGCGAGGGCGCTAGACCTGAAATGGAGATCGTACACTCAATGGGATGTGGCGCCGTCTACGGTTTCGGGGCGGATTATTTACGTTGTGAACAGTACCCGTGAACAACACCGTATGGCTAAGGATTTAGGGGCGGTAAGCTGGAATCATCATTGGGATTATGGCACGCGCCTGGTCCAGGAAGAAAAGTTACGGGCTCGATCCACGATCTCGGTGGTGGTCAATCAGTGGGGATTATGGCCAGAAATCCGGCACTGGGCCCATCATATCATTTGGCTTAGCCCGCCAGCTAACCAACAATGTTTGGCCATGGCGGCCTCATTGCTCGACGTAGAGGGCATGATGTGGGTTGACCCCAGGCTATCACCGGACCCGGTCATCTTAAAGGCCAAGCGTCTCGTCCCTCATCGTCAAACGTTGGCGCGCCTTTGGCGGGCTCGACAACAAGGCTTTAAACCTTTAATAATTGGCGGGCGGGTGTTTGAAGAATTGGGATTAGAGGCTGGGGTGAGCGGGCAAACGCGCCGGGATTTGCATGAGAGTCCCTCCTATCAACGGGCGCATACGAAGTGGCAAGAAATCTTGGCTAGCTGGCAGAAGCCCGTGATTGAATGGGCTAAGGACTGATGACGCCAAAGGAGTGGCAGAAATATAATGAGAAGGCTTGGGAGACTTTAGGAAGTCAGGCAAGATGTTAAGGTATGGATGCCGGCATCTGAATTTGAGTGAGTTGAGGAGGATTTATCACGGTGGAATGGACAAAGTGGCTACGAGAAATTCCCGACTTTCCGCAACCAGGCATTTTGTTTCGGGATGTTCTCCCTATTATGGCACATAATGACGCTTGGCAGGAGGTGTTGGATGGGCTGGAACAGCGTATTAAACCGCTCGCTCCTGATGCTATTATGGCACCCGAAGCCCGGGGATTTTTAATTGCGGCACCTCTGGCTGATCGTTTGAAAATTGGACTCGTGCCGGTAAGAAAACCCGGAAAATTGCCAGCCCCTATTCTATCGGAAACATATTCGTTAGAATATGGAGAAAACCAATTAGAAGTGGAACGGGATTCTAATTTGGCAGGTAAACGGGTTGTGATTGTGGACGATGTTTTGGCAACCGGGGGCACTGTGGCTGCAACGTCCCGTTTAGCCTCACGGCTGTCAGCAACCGTCGTCGGTTTCGCTTTTTTGATTGAACTGGCATCCTTAGGCGGACGTTCCCGGTTAGATGCCAATGCTCTTGTCACAAGTTTGCTGACACTATAACCAGCGAATAGGGGGGAGAAGCGTGGAGCAGGTAAGTATGGCGGAAAAGCTTGGATTTACGGAGGATTCTCCAGAGGCCGAACAAATTGCTAAAGCAATAGAGTTTGCACGCCAAGCCCATGCCGGGCAAAGCCGGGCTTCGGGCGCCCCCTATATCGAACATCCTCTGGCAGTGGCCTCAATTTTGGCGGATTTGCGCATGGATGTGCCAACCATTATTGCCGCCTTATTGCATGATGTCGTCGAAGACACCCCTTACACGTTAGAGGATATCGAAGAACGATTTGGTTCGGAAGTTGCCCAATTGGTCGACGGGGTAACGAAGTTAGACCGCCTGGAAGTGAGAACTCGTGAAGAGGAACAGGCGGAAAATTTGCGCAAAATGTTGCTGGCCATGGCCAAAGATATCCGCGTCATATTAATCAAACTGGCTGACCGCCTCCATAATATGCGCACGTTAAAGCATTTGGCGGCGGACCGGGTTCAACGGATTGCTAAAGAGACGATGGAGATTTATGCGCCTTTGGCTCATCGGTTAGGAATTTACCGGATCAAATGGGAGCTTGAAGACCTAGCGTTTCAGCATCTGCAGCCTGAAGCCTTCCAAATGATGAAAGAATTGGTGGCCAAAAAACGCAAAGAACGCGAAGCCGCTGTGGAAGCTGTCACCCAAGAATTGACGCGCCGTCTCGAACAAATGGGAATGGTCGCGGAATTGTCGGGCCGTGCCAAACATTTGTATAGCATTTATCAAAAAATGTACAAACAAGGCAAAGACTTTTCCCAAATTTACGATCTGGTGGCTGTACGCGTGATGGTCGAGACCGTGAAAGATTGTTATGCCGTATTGGGATTAGTGCACAGTCTATGGAAACCGGTTCCCGGCCGATTTAAAGATTATATTGCCATGCCTAAATCCAATTTATACCAAAGTTTGCATACTACGGTGATGGGTCCTGAAGGAGAACCCATTGAAGTACAGATTCGCACCTTTGAAATGCATCATACGGCGGAATATGGGATTGCTGCGCATTGGCGCTATAAAGAGGGCAGCAAAGAAGATCGCGAATTCGAACAAAAATTGTCGTGGTTGCGTCAGTTGCTAGAATGGCAACGGGACATGCGGGATGCACGCGAATTTATGGATACCTTGAAGGTCGATTTATTTAGCGATGAGGTATTTGTATTTACACCTAAAGGGGATGTGCTGGACTTGCCAGCAGGATCAACCCCGATAGACTTTGCCTACCGCATTCACACGGATGTCGGCAATCACTGTGTGGGGGCTAAAATCAATGGGCGGATTGTGCCTTTGACCACGCCCTTAGAAAACGGCGATATTGTGGAAGTGCTTGTGAATCGGAAAAGTCCAGGCCCCAGCGTGGACTGGCTTAATATCGTCCAGACATCTCAGGCCAAAAACCGCATTCGCCAATGGATTCGTAAAGAGCGGCGGCAAGAGCATCTATCGCGTGGACAGGAAATTTTGGACCGGGAATTAAAGCGAGCTGGCCTGTCCTTGCAACATGATCGGTTGCAAGAATTGGTGAAGAAAGTCGGATATGGTACAGTAGACGAGTTGGCTGTCGGGATAAGCGACGGGATGATTAACCCTGTTCAAGCCGTCAACCGTATTAAGGATGAACTGACCAAAGAAATCGAACCCGTCATTACCCCAGTCGTGCCCTTGAAGCGGGAACCTCGCACGCCACCTACGGCCGGACAACAAATTCTGGTACGCGGTCAGCCTCGCTTGTTAACGCGCCTTGCCAGGTGTTGTCAGCCGGTACCAGGCGATCCCATTATTGGGTATTTGACAAGGGGACGTGGGGTCTCGGTGCACCGTTTAGGGTGTCCCAACGAAAAAGAACTCAGTAAAGATCCCGAACGATTAATTGAGGTCAGTTGGGATATTCAAGAAGCAGAACTTGCGCCGCATCCCGTGGAACTGGCGGTATTTGCATGGGACCGAGCGGGACTATTGGCCGATGTGGCGAACGTTGTCGCCGATGCGAATATTATATCGGCCAAGGCGCGGGGATTTAAAGATCGTACGGCGGTGGTTAATGTGCGACTGGAAGTGAAGAATTTGACTCAATTAACACGCATTATTAGACGGCTCGAAGCTTTACCGTACGTGGAACGAGTAGAGCGCGTGAGCCATGAAAAAGCCTGATGCGTGCCTTGATTCAGCGCGTGAAACGCGCTTCTGTGAGTGTTGATGGGAACATCACTGGGACCATTGACCATGGGTTATTGGTGTTCTTAGGGATTACACATGATGACGATTTGTCCACCGCGTCATGGATGGCTGAGAAAATTTTGTCGTTGCGCATTTTTCCTGACGAGCAGGGTAAAATGAATCGCCATGTCAGCGAGGTGGGCGGCGGACTTTTAGTCGTATCACAGTTTACGCTATATGCCGATGCCGCCCACGGTCGGCGCCCGAGTTTTTCCAAGGCAGCGCCGAGGGCCATTGCGGAACCGTTATATGAAGAATTTGTGGCCATTTGTCGTCAACACATTGCACCGGTGGCCACCGGTTCGTTCGGGGCCGATATGGATGTGTCGTTAGTTAACTGGGGTCCGGTAACCATTTGGCTTGAGAGTGTGACAAAACCCGGTAACTAATTAGAAAGGAGTCCAGCACTTAATGCGTTCAGAATTTCAAAGACCCCGCGGTACTCAAGACATTCTTCCGCCCGCATCCTACCGTATGGAACAAATACGGCGTATTGCCATTGATACGGCGGCTAAATTTGGTTATGACCTCATTGAAACCCCCATATTTGAGCAAACTCCAGTCTTTTTGCGGGTGGGAGAATCCACCGATATCGTCCAGCACGAACGGTATTCGTTTACCGATGCTGGGGGTGTCGATTTAACGTTGCGCCCGGAGGGAACAGCGGCTATTGCCAGAGCCTACGTGGAACACGGCATGTTTAATCAACCCCAGCCGGTCAGAATGTGTTATTACGGGCCGATGTTTCGCCGAGAACGGCCTCAAGCATTACGCTACCGGCAGCACACGCAGTTCGGAGCGGAACTTTATGGTTCGAGTCAACCCGAAGCAGACGCCGAAATCATTTTGTTGGCCTGTGACGTCGTCGAGCAAGTTGGCTTAAAAAATCCTCTCATCCGGTTAAATTCGATTGGCTGTTCCCAGTGCCGCCCTTCATACCGAAAGAGCTTGATTGAGTATTATCAAGGACGACACCAAGAACTTTGTGAGGATTGTCAAACCCGCATTCACACCAATCCTTTACGCCTTCTGGATTGCAAAATTGATGTGGAGATTAGGCAACAAGCTCCGGACATTCAAGACTACTGGTGTGAGGACTGCCGCGCGCATTATCAGCAGTTGACGACATTGTTAACCGAAGCCGGGCGTCAGGTGATTCGCGATCCCTTTTTAGTGCGGGGATTAGACTATTATACTCGAACGGTTTTCGAAATTGGTCATCCCTCCTTAGGCAACCAAACAGCTTTATTTGGCGGGGGCCGGTATGATGGCTTAGCGACCACCCTCGATGGCCCCGAAGTGACACCGGCGGTGGGCTTTGGTATGGGGATTGAACGCATATTGTCTGCCGTAGAAGAGAATTTCCCGCTACCACTCAAGCGTTCTGTGTATGTCGCACATCTTCCGGGCTTTGAGGATGCCGCATTCGTGTTGGCCGAAAACCTCCGGCAGCAAGGATTCAGTGCCGAATCGGATTTGTTGCACAGAAGTCTAAAAGCCCAATTGCGCGATGCGAACCGGCGCAGCACGGTGGTCGTGATTGTCGGCGGTAAAGAATGGGAACAAGGACAAGTGGCGGTGAAACGTCTTGGGGAAAGTGAACAACTGACGATACATCAAGACCAGTTGAGCGAGTTCTTGCGCCAAGAATTAACGCCAAACCCATGAACAAGAATGTTGAGGAGGACACGTTTATATGTTGGGCCGCACACATTATGCCGCGGAAATTAATGAAACCTTAGAAGGACAAACGGTGACGGTGGCCGGTTGGGTTCACCGTCGGCGGGATCATGGGGGACTCATATTTATTGATTTGCGTGATCGGTCGGGACTTGTGCAAATTGTCGCTGACCCCACCCAAGAAGAAAATTTTCGGGAATTAGACCGAGTGCGATTGGAATATGTGTTGGCGGTTCAGGGCACGGTCAAACGCCGGCCAGAAGGAATGGAGAACAAGGAATTGGCGTCGGGAGCGGTCGAGATTTCTCCTGAACGAGTTGTGATTTTAGCGGAAGCGAAAACGCCGCCGTTTATGCCTGCGGATGCTGATGCCGTTGATGAAATATTGCGGCTCAAATACCGTTATATTGATCTGCGCCGCATCAGCTTGTTGAACAACTTCATTTTGCGGGATAAAGTGCTCATGGCGGTGCGCCAATTCTTTCACAGCCACGGCTTCTTAGATGTAGAAACGCCGTCTTTAGCCCGTTCCACGCCAGAGGGAGCTCGTGACTTTTTGGTGCCGAGCCGGTTACAGCCCGGGGCATTTTATGCTTTACCCCAAAGCCCCCAGATTTTCAAACAACTCCTGATGGTCGCGGGCTTTGATCGCTATTACCAAATTGCTAAAGTCTTTCGGGACGAAGATTTGCGCGCTGACCGGCAACCGGAATTTACCCAAATTGATGTGGAAATGTCATTTATGTCCCAAGAGGAAATCCTTAACATGATGGAAGCGATGTTGCGGTATGTCTTTCAAGAAAGTCTTGGGATCAACTTGGAGCCTTTTCCGCGTATGACATGGCAAGAGGCCATGGAAGGATACGGCTCGGATAAACCCGATCTACGAGCGGGCGAGAAATTATGGAATTTGACCGAAATGACAGCCCAACAGATTGCGTGGCCGGTGTTGCGTGAGTCCTCGTTTGTGGGTGGGGTGGTTTTTCGTGACTACCAACCCTCGCGTAAGCACTTGGATAACTGGGTGGATTTCGCTAAAAGTTTGGGAGCTGGCGGACTAATTTGGATTGTGAAGTCGCCAGGCCAGATCCGGTCTTCGGCCGGAAAATGGTTAAGTGCCGAGGAACTGCAAATGTTAGCCGATGCTGTCCAGTTACGGGATGGCGACGTGCTATTGATTGTGGCCGGCGATAAGATGCCGAGTCTCAATGTACTCGGTCAATTGCGTTTGGAATTTGCGCGTCAGGAAAACCGCATCGAAGAAGGTTGGCGCTTTTTGTGGGTCACGGACTTTCCGTTGTTTGAATGGTCACAAGAAGAAAATCGCTTGGTCTCGGCACATCATCCCTTTACCATGCCCCATCCCGATGATATTGCCTTGATTGAGACCGATCCTTTAGCGGTTCGTTCGCAAGCTTATGATGTGGTGCTGAATGGAACAGAACTTGCGTCAGGAAGTTTACGTATTTTCCAACCGCAACTGCAAGCACGCATTTTCTCGGCGCTCGGTTTAAAACCCGAAGAAATCGATGAAAAGTTTGGGTTTCTCATCCAGGCCTTTCAGTACGGTGCTCCCCCGCATGGCGGTATTGCCTTTGGCCTTGACCGGATGGTCATGTTAATGGCTGGGGCTAAGAGTTTGCGGGAAGTGATTGCCTTTCCGAAAACGGCACGAGGCATTGATCCCCTGATGAATGCGCCGAGTCCTGTCGATCCTCGGCAATTAGATGAGGTCGGTATTCAAATCAAAAAATAAAGGGAGATCCCAAAGAAGAAGACGGAGGGAACTCCCTTCTTCTTTGGGTTAAGGAGACGAAGACCTAAGGTGTCTCAGGTTAACGGACGGCGGTAGGGATAAACAGGTCGACGAGCCCAATCACAAAGGCTGCCAATAACGCGCCCAAAATAGAAACATGCATGCCAGGGACTAAGAACTGCGTGAAATAGATAACAATCGCGGCAACCAAAAATCCGATAAAACCTCGACCATAGGGTGACGCGGATTTTCCGAACATAGCCTCGATAATGTAGCCCGCCAAGGCAATAATTAAGGCAGCCAATAACGCAGACCAAAAGCCTAAATGCGAAAATCCGGGCACAATATAGCCCATAACCATTAAAACAAGTGCTGCTACGACGAACCGAACAATCGCGCCAATCCAGCTCATTCGCTCACCTCCTTTATGCTGCACGTTAGTGTAGCCGTGAACTCCCTGAATTATTCCTCTCATAGTTTTGCAACGAGCCGAACACACTAGCTATGGAGCAAGGCTCCACGAAGGATCGCAAGGACATCACACTTGCATCACTCGCACTTCAAATTTGAGGAGGGATTCCTTTGGCGAAGGGTGTTCCGCAATCGTTTCACGAGTTGAAATCGCGCGTTGCCGAGAAACTCCGCAACGGTGATAACAACGTCCAAGAAGACGTGATCGACATGGGCGACGCCATGCTACAAGCCGGCGTTGAGCCAAAAAATGCTCAAGACCGGGTAGCAAAGCGGATGTGGCAAGCTAGCGGGCCTCACGAAAAGCAGATGCTTGCCAACGTGGTCACCCGGATGGCGAAGGACGACGACGAACTGTCTTAATGACCTCCTATCCCACCAAAGCAGAAATTTGCTTTGGTGGGAATTCTTTGTAGTTGCACTGGTTTGCCCAGGTCACTATAATGAAGTTTACTAATCCGGCTGTGTGCGTGAAGGCGACCGATATGTTTTGAGCCAACACCAAAACATAGGGAACCTGATCCTCAGTTAATGGCCGTCCTGCCCCTCGTTGAAAGGGGACTGCGAAAATTAACGGGAGGTACCCACCTGCTTATCAGCAGGTTCAAAACGTCGGTGTTGCACGGCATGGCGGGGCTTGAAAGAGAAGATGGCTTGCCTATCTTCTCTTTCTTTCATTTCCCTGGTAATATCGAGGGTGAAATTGGAGGCGAAATTCTTTGGCAGATAATGTCGTGGTTGTAAGTCAAGCAAATTTTCATCAAGTGATTGAAGAATCTCCTAACCCGGTTATTGTGGATTTTTGGGCTGCATGGTGTGTGCCCTGTCGTATGATCAGTCCGATTTTGGAGGAATTGGCTCAAGAACGTCAAGGTTCGATTACCATCGCCAAATTGAATGTGGATGAGAATCCGACAATCGCGGCGGAATATGGCGTAATGAGTATCCCCACCCTCATTAAATTCCAAAATGGTCAAGAGACATCCCGTGTGGTGGGAGCGCTCCCCAAAGCTCAGTTGTTGAAGAAGTTGGGATTATGAGCGAGTCCTATCAGGGTTATGTGGATTTACGCTCGGATACCGTCACCCGGCCGACCTCGGCTATGCGTGAGGCGATGTACCAGGCCGAGGTAGGGGATGATGTCTACGGTGAAGATCCGACCGTCAATCAGTTGGAAGAATATGCCGCCCACCTTCTTGGCAAAGAAGCCAGTTTATTTGTCCCCTCAGGAACCATGGCCAACCAGATTGCGATTTTGACCCATACTCAACGGGGCGATGAAGTTTTCATTCACCGTGATAATCATATTTATTATTACGAAGGCGGCGCGGCGGCTATGTGGTCGCAAGCCACGTTTACTCAGCTTGCGGGTCCTGAGGGTCTAATGAGTCCGGAAGATTTAGAAGCCAGTATCCGGCCTAAAAATATCCATCATCCCCGCCCCAGATTGCTGTCTTTGGAGAATACTCACAACCGGGCGGGCGGCGCGGCGTTGTCCCGGGAGCGATTACGTCCCTTGATTGAGGTGGCCCGCCGACATCAGCTTCAGGTGCATTTGGACGGGGCCCGCATTGCCAATGCCGCCATCGCGCTCGGGGTGCCTATTGCGGAATTAACCGAGGATGTGGACTCGGTGTCTATGTGTCTTTCTAAAGGGCTGGGGGCGCCGGTAGGATCTGTGATTGCCGGATCGAAAGCGTATATCGATCAAGCTCGGGTCTACCGCAAATGGTTAGGGGGAGGAATGCGGCAGGCTGGCATTTTGGCGGCCGCCGGGATTTATGCGTTGGATCATCACATCGAGCGTCTAGCCGATGATCATAGACGCGCTTTAACCCTCGCTCAGGCTTTGATAGACATGGGATATCGTGTGGACATGCCCTCTGTCCCCACCAATATGGTGATGGTGGATCTGGACGTTCCGGTGGATGGGGTGATCAGCGCCTTAAAAACGGCAGGGATTTTACTCGGAGCCATGGGGCCAAGACGATTACGTTTGGTAACCCATCTCGATGTCGATGATGAGGGCATTCAGCGCACGATTGACGCGTTTGCCCATTTAACCCCTGCGAAAGGGTGATCGATGGTGAGTGGGGATTTATTCGCCAGTGCAGGCGCAAATAGTCGTGAACAACAGGCACCGTTAGCCTGGAAATTGCGTCCGCGAACCCTTGAGGAGGTGGCCGGTCAAGAACACTTGACCGGCCCTCACGGTATTATTCGCTCGATGTTAAAGGGACAAGTTCGGTCCATAATCTTTCACGGACCTGCTGGAACAGGGAAAACCACCTTAGCACGGATCGTGGCCGAACAGGTGGGGCTCTCGTTTGTTGAATTGTCGGCCATTGATAGTGGAGTTAAAGAAATCAGGACTGTCGCCGATCAAGCCCGGGAACGATGGAATCTCAACGGGAAGGGGACGTTACTTTTTCTTGATGAAATTCATCGCTTTAACCGCGCACAGCAAGACGTCTTATTGCCCTTTGTCGAAGACGGCACGCTCGTCTTGTTTGGAGCAACCACGGAAAACCCTTGGATTTCTATCAATCGTGCCTTATTATCTCGGTGCCTGTTACTGGAAGTGAAGCCCTTAACTTCTAGAGCCGTCATCGCCATCTTAGAACGCGCATGGACAAGGCGCGGCGAATGGTGGCACCCAGACGGGCAGAGAGATCCCGAAGTCTTCGAAGCGATTGCCGAACGTGTGGGCGGTGATGGACGTTTTGCCTTAAGTGTGTTGGAGCAAATGGCGATTTTGGCCGATGCGAAGGCGAGCCGGGTCCTAAGTATGGCTCACCTCGATGAAGTGATGACATCGAGCCGGCATTACCATGATCGCATGGGAGATCTGCACTATGACCTGACTTCCGCGTTTATCAAGAGCTTGCGGGGCTCGGATCCGGATGCTGCCCTCTACTGGTTTGGACGATTGCTGGCCGGGGGAACAGATCCTCGGTATATTATGCGGCGTATGATGGTCCATGCGGCTGAGGATGTGGGACTGGCGGATCCAATGGCACTGGTGGTCGCCACTGCGGCCTGGACGGCCTTGGAGGCGGTCGGATTGCCGGAGGCACGGATCCCGATGGCTCAAGCTGTTCTTTATATTGCTGCGGCTCCAAAGTCCAATAGTGTGGTCAAGGCGTTAGGAAAACTCGACGAGGTCTTGAAGCGGTATCCCCAAAGTGAAGTGCCATCGTATTTGCGCGATCATCATTTTGGCGAAAGGACTTTACATGAAGGATACCGCTATCCTCACGATTTTCCCAACCATTATGTCGACCAGCGTTATCTTCCTTGGGATATGGACAATATCCAAATATTTGAAGGTAGCGACCAAGGTCAAGAAAAGATGTTGATTAAAGACCTCGAAACCAGACGACGTCAAGGCTTAGAACCGAATGTCTGAATCTTTTGCCTAAAACGACAACCGGATCCGTGAAAATCCCGTTGCGCTATACTTGAGCATGTATTCACACTGATAACATGATGAACAACAAACGCCATCATTGCTGTAAAGAGGGGGATGTGAATGGCACAGGCGAGTCAACCGGGCCCCAGTCGGCCTATAAAGCCCGCTGGTAAACTGCCCTATTGGGTAGAACCGGCCTTTACCATTGTTGCCTTAGGTGGATTTGTCATTTATTCATTATGGGAAGTCCTTTTCCATAATACAGGAACTTATCATAATTATGTGTCGCCGTTCTTTTCTCCGGATGTTGCGGGGTGGTTTGGATTTCATTTATTAACCGCGTTGTACGTAGTATGGATTCCCTTTGTGTTTCGGTTTTCCTGCTATTACTATCGGAAAGAATATTACCGGGCTTTTACGTTTCATCCTATGGGATGTGCCGTCTCCGAACCCAAATCTCATCAAAATCGCCCTTATAAGGGTGAATGGAAAATCAATAACTTACACCGTTATGCGTGGTATTTAGCGGTTATCGTGTTGATCTTTTTGTGGAAAGATGTTGTGCAAGCCTTTATATTTCCCAATGGGTTTGGTGTGGGCCTTGGCTCCATTATTCTTTTGATCAATGCCATATTGTTGACGGGGTACACCTTTTCTTGCCATGCCTTTAGAAACTTGATTGGCGGCCGGAAAGATTGCTTCTCTTGCACCGCTCACGGCAAAAAGACCCTGCGGTACAATTTATGGCACCGGGTTTCCGAGGCCAATGCGTTCCATGGAGCTTGGGCATGGGCGTCACTCTTTTCCGTGTGGATCGCGGATCTTTATATTCGCCTCTTGATAATGGGCGTAATCCATGATGTGAGGTTATTCTGATGAATATCGAAACGATGGAAACGCACTCATTTGACGTTTTGGTTTTAGGGTCCGGAGGAGCCGGCTTGCGTGCCGCAGTGGAAGCCGCCTCTGGTGGTGGACTGTCTGTTGCGGTCATTGGTAAATCCCTCTTGGGGAAGGCCCACACAGTCATGGCCGAAGGGGGAGCCGCTGCCTCGATTGGAAATGTAGACAGTCTCGATAGTTGGCAGACACATTTTTATGACACCATGAAAAGTGGGCATTACATTAATAACTTCCGGACTGTTGAGGTTTTCGCTAAAGAAGCTGCTGCAAGGGTTTTGGAACTTGAGCAGTGGGGCGCTGTGTTTGACCGCACACCAGAAGGTTTGATTATGCAGCGGGCGTTTGGTGGTCATAGTTTTCGCCGTCTCGCTCATATTGGGGACCGGACGGGCATGGAACTATTACGCACATTGCAGTACAAGGCCATTTCGATGGATATCAGTATTTTCCAAGAAGTGACCATTACCCGCCTGCTAATGGATAAGGACCGCATTGCGGGAGCTTTTGGTTACTACCGTGCTGATGGGCATTTTGTCGTGTTTAAGGCTAAAGCCGTGGTACTGGCGACAGGCGGATGGGGCAAAGTGTATAAGGTGACCTCGAACTCGTGGGAAAGTACGGGCGATGGGGCAGCTATGGCATACCGAATCGGTGCTGAACTGCAAGATATGGAAATGGTTCAATTCCATCCGACTGGTATGGTCTGGCCGCCAGGGGTCGCTGGCTTATTGGTCACCGAGGGCGTGCGTGGTGAAGGCGGGATTCTTTATAACTCGGAAAAAGAGCGCTTTATGTTGCGTTATGATCCCGAGCGGCAAGAGCTCTCGACGCGCGATGTTGTGGCCCGGTCAATTTTTAAAGAGGTGCAAGCAGGACGGGGCACACCGCACGGGGGCGCTTGGCTCGATATCAGTCATAAGGGTGCTGACTTTATCAAGCGAAAGTTGCCCGGAATGTATGAGCAATTATTGACTCTAGGGGACGTGGATATTACCAAATCACCATTTGAGGTGGCGCCAACTTGCCATTATACAATGGGTGGAGTAAAAGCCCATGCTGAAACGTGTGCCACCAACATTCCAGGTTTATTCGCCGCCGGAGAAGTGGCTTGCGGTCTTCATGGCGCCAACCGTCTTGGCGGCAATTCGCTCGCTGACATTCTTGTGTTTGGACGTCGAGCGGGGATTGCGGCCCGAGACTTTGCAGGATCTCGCAAGGGAGAGGTAAGTATTCCGGAATCCCAAATTGAGGAAGAAGTGACGCGGGTTCTCGAACCCTTTAACCGGCCCAATGGAGAGAATCCTTACACCATTCATGAAGAACTCCAAGCGGTCATGTCGACTCATGCGGGAATTGTCCGCGATCAACAGACGTTGGAGGAAGGGCTCGAAAAGGTTTTGAAACTTCAAGAACGCGCAAAGAATATGGGAGCGCAAGGTGGGCGAGCCTACAATCCCGGTTGGCATGCGGTGTTCGACGTGGAAAATATGTTGACCTTATCGGAACTGATTATTCGAGGCGCATTGGAACGCAAAGAAAGCCGGGGAGCCCACTGGCGTACGGATTATCCAGACGAACTCGAGGAAATGGGCAAGTGGAATTTTGTTCATGAGTATTCTCCGGATGGTGACCGGATTAAGCAAGTTCCGGTGCCGACTATGCCGCCCGCTCTTCAGGAAATTTGTGCGAGGCCCGTGGCGCCGGGACGTGAAGCTTCTGATAAACCCAATCAGCGGAAAGGGGCGTCGTCATGAGCGATCAGTTTGTGTTGAGAATTTTTCGCGGTGACCAAAACGGGGGAGAAGAACGGGAATATTATGTGCCAGCCATTCCCGGAATGGTTGTCTTAGATGCTGTCCACTATGTTCAGGCTCATGATGCTCCCGATTTGGCGGTTCGCTGGAACTGCAAGGCGGCTCATTGTGGGTCCTGTTCCGCTGAGATTAATGGCATGCCCAAACTCATGTGCAAAACCCGGTTGGATGATTACAAGGGTCAAGTAGTGCATATTCAACCTATGAGGACCTTTCCGATTATTAAAGATTTGGTAACCGATGTTTCGTGGAATTATGAAGTGGCCAAAAAAATTCCCACGTTTCATCCCGAAACCGCTGCACCATTTCGGATGCAACAATGGGATGTCGACCGCATTCAAGAATTTCATCACTGTATCGAATGTTTCTTATGCCAAGATGTTTGCCATGTTTTGCGCGATCATCATGCCCAAGACGAATATTTTGGTCCACGTTTCATGGTCAAAATGGCGGAATTTGAAATGCATCCAGAGGATCGGGCGGACCGGGTACCGCAACTTAAAAATGAGGCCGGGATCGGTATGTGCAACGTGACCAAGTGTTGTACAGAAGTTTGTCCGCAACATATCCATATTACGGATAATGCGATCATTCCTCTTAAAGAACGAGTGGCGGACCGTTATTACGATCCTATTCGGAGTTTCTTCCGCCGCCTGGGCAAAAAAGATGAATCATCCCAAAGTGTTCCCACCAAGGGATAACAGCCTATATGAGACTCCAGCCTTTAACAAAGCCCCAAGACAGCAGATTAACGGTTCTGCTGTCTTGGGGCTTTTTGTCCGAGAACTATCACCCCGAAATCTCTTTGGTGCCTATTCCTCTCGAAATATTAGGCAAAACGGGCAAGAACATGTAAAATATTCCCGAATATGGAAGTGCGTGATGTCACCAAATACGAGATAGGGCGTTAAAAATTAGGCCAACTAATCCAGTCGTCCTGTCTTATGGCCAATGTCAATGTTAAATGGGGCATGGATATGGGAGCAAATAATGGGGTGGATCATGGGTTATGGGCCGACTCGGCCCATCCTGATCCCTGTGAGTGGAACGAAAGGGACCAGAGTCTTTTAAGCAAGTGGCCATGGGCGACGATGGCTTCTCGCGTGGTGCCTTCCATTGTTGAACGGGTGAGCCAAAGGCACTTGGCCGATACCGAAGAATTACATGCCGCATTATCACAGTTTATTGAACAACTTGCTGTGTCGCCGGAAGAATCGGATCATCTTCCCGCTGATTGGCTATTGCGACGGCTAACCCCCGATGATTGGCTCATGTTACATGGGCGGTTGATTCAATTGATGTTGGCGGGAGATGACGTCGCGTCTAGCACATGGCATTCTGTGGCCCATGTTGCCACCGGGATTAAACGAGTTATGCGCTCGCTACGGAGTCTGGCCAATGTGGCGTTAACGGTAGCTGGTTGGCAAGATCCCGTCACCCGTTTACCCAACCGTTTAGCGACGGAAATTCAAGGACAAGCGTTCATTAATTCCCGGCAGCCGTTTACGTTGGTCCTGGTGGATTTAGACGGCTTCAAAACAATTAATGACACATTGGGTCATCAAGCGGGAGATATGGTGCTCCGCACGATTAGCCACCGCTGGAAAAAACAGCTACGTCATACCGACTGGGTTGGACGCTGGGGCGGTGATGAATTTCTGTTTTTGTTGCCCGGATTTCCCGACGACTCAGGTCAAGAGCGAATTTTAACGAAGCTCGACGGAATCTTTCATGAACCGATCTTGTTAAATGAACAAACAACCGTGAAATTATTTGCATCGTGGGGAATGGCACAATTTCCGACTCAGGGTACCACCCTTAGTGCTTTGATTCACCATGCGGACCGCGTGTTGTATTCAGAAAAGCATGGTCAAAAAGTGAATCCGGAGAAATGGGATTCGCCGTGGCCGGAGCGCATTGCCAAAGCACTGGCCGACAATCAAATGCACATCTTTTATCAGCCGGTGTTGGATGTATCTTCGGGCACGATCTGGACATGGGAAGTGCTGGTACGTTATCAAGATGCACATCATCACTTGCATCGTGCTGGCGAGTTTTTACCGGCGTTGTATCACCATCCTGTATTGTTCCAATTGGATCGCTGGGTCTGGGAGCATGCTTTGGATCAATGGGCCCGCTGGGAAAATCGGACGGGAGGGATCGCCTTGCCTGTGACTGCTGCGGACTTGTTGCGAGCGGATTTCTTTTCGCAATGGGAAAGCTGGCAGAAAAAATGGCCTGAATTGGTTCCGCACTCTATTTGGCTGAATGTTCCGGCCTCGTTGTTAGCAAGTGACGATCCCGTGATTACGGAAGCCTTGGCAGTTTTAACGGAACAAGGTTACCATTTGGTTTGTGATAATTTTGGCCTCGACGGCAGCGATTTGACCAGTCTAGTCCGTCGTCCGATTGCCGCGGTGAAACTGGCGACAGCCCTCGTTCGCGGATGGGATACACATATCGGCGAATCGACAATCCGGGCTGTTCTTGGCGCATGCCAACCGCTTAACATCCCTGTGATTGCAAAAGGTGTAGAAACCCCTCAACAAAAAGAACAACTTAAAGCCTGGGGATGTCGCGGTATTCAAGGATTTGTTGTGACGGATGCACTATCTGCAGCCAACCTTCATGATTGGGATTTCGAAGGGCCATAAAAATCTTGAATTGATTATTGTATTGCTGCGTTGCTGAGGAAGATTGCTGCGAATGGGATAGTTATTTATGACTAGTCATTTAGTTGATTTAGGTTAACCTCTAGAAAAACCTCAGCCATTGGTTGTGCGGCTTTCCATTGACCGAATTCACCGAGAATGATACTTTAAAGTTATTGGAACAGAGCCTAAGGACGGTGGGGTCTCATGATCAAGATCTCGAGCAAGGGTCGATATGGTGTCAAAGCCGTCTATGAATTGGCTTTGCATTATGGGCAAGGACCTGTTGCCGTGAGTTGGATCGCTAAAGCACAAAACATTTCGGAACAATATTTAGAGCAACTGATGGGACCGCTCAAAAAAGCCGGTTTAGTTCGTGGTTTACGGGGAGCCCAGGGAGGTTACATGTTGGCTAAACCCCCAGCGGAAATTTCGGTAAGTGATGTGGTTGATGCGGTGGAAGGTCCAATTGTCCTGACGGATTGCAGCTCAGAAGACGCGCAAGGTTGTCCAGACATGGATTTTTGCGTGGGACCTGACGTGTGGAGCCGTGTTCAAGAAGCGCTGATTGCGACGATGTCGTCCATGAGCTTTCAAATGTTGATCGATTTACAGCGGGAACATTTTAAACGGAATATTGCAACCTTATTAGAAGGTGGGGGATAGAGTGGCGAAAACCGTAGTGGTAGGTCTAAGCGGCGGCGTCGACTCATCGACAGCGGCCGCTTTACTTTTAGAACAAGGCTATGACGTGATTGGGGTTACCATGCGGCATTTACCGGCAGAGACGACTAATAGTTGTTGCTCATTAGAAGCCATCGTTGATGCCCGGCGTGTTGCGAAAAAATTGGGGATTCCGCATTATCTTGTCGACGTTGAACAGCCCTTTTATGAACGAGTGATTTTGCCTTTCGAAGAGGCGTATTTGTCGGGGATGACTCCCAATCCCTGTGCCTTATGCAATCGGCATATCAAATTTGGCGCGATGTGGGAATGGGCGTCCAAGCAAGGGGCGGATTACTTAGCGACGGGACATTATGTACGGTTACAAGAACGCGATGGACTCTATTATTTGATGCGCGGCATTGACCATGCCAAAGATCAGAGCTATTTACTGTACACAATGCGCCAAGATGATTTGGCACATTTGCTGTTTCCCTTGGGGGAATACTATAAAGAGGATTCCAGACGTATAGCTGAACGCTATGGTTTGGTCACGGCGCATAAGGCGGAGAGTCAAGAGTTATGTTTTGTACCCAAAAATGATTATCAAGGGTATTTGGAATCACATCGGCCTGAAGCGGTAAATCCGGGTGAGGTCGTGGATACCAAAGGACAGGTTCTTGGACATCACCGGGGTATTGCCTTTTACACCATTGGGCAGCGTCGTGGACTCGGAATTAGTTCCCCGGTGCCCCGCTATGTGGTGAAACTCGATGCGAAGACTAATCAGGTCGTGGTGGGAGACAAAGAAGATGTTCTCGAAAAGACTGTGCATGTCAGTCGTGTAAATTATGTTTTGCCCATTAGTGCAAACCAATTGCGGGGCGATGCCAAGATTCGTTACAACATGGAACCGGAACCGGCGTGGTGGATGGACCGGGGCGAGAACGCAGAAATTATTTTTGATCAGCCGCAATGGGCGATATCCCCTGGACAAGTGGCGGTGCTCTACCAGAATGATGTTTTGGTGGCTGGGGGAAGAATTCAAAAGTAGAGCCCGAATGGAGAGGCAAAAATGGTCAGCCGATGGCATTTATTGCATCTTCCCGTGACCCTTTACGGGAAAGCGGGACACTGGGGATGGGTAGAAGATATCGTGATCCGGTGGCCGGAAGGTGTTATCGAAGGCTTCGGCATTCGTACGGCCATTAGCCGTCTTTATATCCCGGCAGAACCGGAGATGGTTTCGGTGACGTTGATGGAAATCCAATTGCGTCGTAAATCATATGCGCTGAAAAGACCAAGATCATGGTGGAGAACCCTTCATGATCAAAAACTCGTGATGAACCGCCCTGTATGGCGGGACAATGGCGAGTTGGTCGGACGCATAAAAGATTTGATCATTGATGAAAATAGTTTAGCCGTTCATCAAATTGTGATCAGCCGCGGATTACTGGAAGACTTGTTACACGGGGCTTTGCTGGTACCAACGCATGAAATTCGAGAAGATGCCGATGGCAAGATTAAAATTTTCTCCAACAGGGCAATATAACGGTATCACGCCAAAAGGAGCAATGGAACATGACAGATCCTTTATGCCCTGCTTGCGGGGGACGCAATGTGGGTCGTGTAGGTACCGGACAGTATTATTGTTGGGAGTGTTTTATTGAGTTTTCGTTAAGTCCCCGCGGCGTCCGCATGTTCCGGGTGGAAGCGGATGGAGAATTGTCTCGACTCGATGAATTCGGTCCCGAAGGGGTGATGTCGTGAAAATGAAATATGTCACAGGGATGGTTACCGGGGTTTTAGTGGGAGCCGTGATGGCTGGGGTATGGTTAATCACCCGCCCGCGCCCAAGTGTTTACCGTTTGGCATGGCGCGGTGCAAGCCAAATGGCGCCGAAGGCATGGAAAGTGGCTAAAGTTGGAGGTCGGGAACTCATCCACCTAGCGAAACGACGGCTAGGATAAGACAGATTGGTGGGATGAGGGTGACAGTGTGAAAGGTGCAAGCCTCGCCAGAAGCCCCGTAAAGTTTTATCGCTTGGGGCTTTTGGCGGTTTTTGTCCTCGGTTCTTTGCTTCTCCTATGGGCTGCCCGTGTTGTGTTGCTGCCCTTCATTTTTGCTATCGTGTTGGCCTACTTGTTAGCCCCTTTGGTGGAACTATTTGTCAAACACCGCATACACCGAGTGCCGGCTATTTTATTGGCGTATGCCTTGGTCACCCTGTTCATTACGGCGATGATTGTCTATATGGTGCCCTTGTGGATCCAAGAGACGGTGAAAATGATCCATTTAATTCCCGCCTTGACAAAGCAGCTGCAATGGACTTGGAATTATTGGCTCATGCGCTTTCATCAAGCTCCCATCCCCCCCTCAGTCCGTCAAGCGATAGACGAAGCCGGGGTGCGCTGGGAAAATAAACTGTTTACGTTATCAAAACAGCTGGTGACCGCGATATTTGGGGTCTTGCCCGGGATTTTAAGTGTGATTATTTCGCCCATATTGGCTTTTTATTTGCTCAAAGACATGAACCGGATTCGCGCTCGGTTTTGGCAAGTTGTACCAGTCGATTGGCAACCCTCGGTGTACGTGCTGGCTTTGGACATTGACCGGGCCCTTAACGGATTTATTCGGGGCCAATTATTGGTGGCCCTGTTTGTAGGCATACTCTCAGGACTTTGGGTCGAGATTCTCGGCATTCCCTTGTCCTTGTTAATTGGCGCCATCGCGGGATTTACCGATGTGATTCCCTACGTGGGTCCGATTGCTGGAGCGATTCCCGCTGTGGTCCTCGGTCTTGAACAATCCCCGTTAAAAGCGCTGTATGCGATTTTAGGTTTTGTGGCCATTCACCAATTAGAAGGCACCGTGATTGGTCCTAAAGTCATGGGCGATTCGGTCGGGCTTCATCCGTTGGTAGTCATTTTCGCCATTTTGGCGGGAGGAGAAATTGGTGGTGTTGCCGGATTGTTGTTGGCAGTGCCCGCGGCAGCAGTAATTAAAGTGATTTTAGGCCATTTATATCGCAGGCTGATAATCTGACTTGACCATGGCAGAATGAGCCAAGTAAAATGAGTAAGATTAGTCAATGCCTGGTCCCTGAGGCAAGGAGGACTTCCCATGCGTTCTGCCGAAATTCGGCAAAAGTTTTTAGATTACTTTGTATCACAAGGACATCATAAAGTGCCAAGTTCTCCCTTGGTTCCTGCCCAAGATCCCACATTGCTGTTTACAAATGCGGGTATGGTTCAATTTAAAGATGTCTTTTTGGGAAATGAATCCCGTTCGTATTCCCGCGCTGTCTCCGTGCAAAAATGCATGCGAGCCGGGGGTAAACATAATGACTTGGATCAAGTGGGGAAAACGGCACGCCACCAAACATTTTTTGAAATGTTAGGAAATTTTTCTTTTGGTGACTACTTCAAACGCGATGCGATTCGTTTTGCCTGGCAATTTCTCACTGAGGTTTTAGGCTTGGATCCCGAGATTCTTTGGGTGACGGTGTTTGAAACCGATGACGAAGCTTATGAGTTGTGGCAAGAAGTGGCGGGGGTGCGTCCCGAACGGATTGTCTGGATGGGGGAAAAAGACAACTTTTGGAGCATGGGCGACACCGGCCCTTGTGGGCCCTCATCCGAGATTTTCGTGGACCGTGGACCCGAGTACGCTTGTAGTGATCACTGTGGATTAGGACTGTGTGATTGCGACCGGATTCAAGAAATTTGGAATCTGGTGTTTATGCAATATAACCGTGATGAAAATGGGATACTCACACCGCTTCCCAAGCCGTCTATTGACACAGGGATGGGTCTAGAACGGATTGCGGCCTATTTGCAGGGTGTCAATTCGAACTTTGACACGGACCTATTGCGACCCTTGATTCGTCATGTTGAGCATCTCTCCCATGTCAATTATGACCCGGGACCAGGTGGCATGCCATTTCGCGTTATTGCAGACCATATTCGTGCCATCACTTTCTTGTTGGCTGAGGGAGTATCCTTTAGCAATTCAGACCGGGGCTATGTTATGCGCCGAATCTTACGCCGCGCCGTACGCTTTGGATTGCTCCTAGGATTTCATCGTCCCTTTCTTCACGAACTGGTTCCCGTTGTCGGGGAAATTATGGGGGATGCATATCCCGAAGTTTTAGTGGGGGAAAGTCTCATTCAACAAATGATTTTGGATGAGGAAGAACGATTCCGAGTGACTCTCGATTCCGGTATGAAAGTTTTGGAATCCAAACTGCAATCGGTTCCTGAAGGCGGAGTATTGCCCGGGGAAGAAGCCTTTTTGCTCTATGATACCTATGGGTTCCCCTTGGATTTGACGGTTGACGCGGCCGAAGAGCGCGGGATTACCGTCGATCAAACGGGATTTGATGCGGCCATGAAGGAACAACGGGAACGAGCCAGACGGGCGAGAAATCGCCGGCAAGACGCGGAACAATTGCCCCACCTGCAACCCAATGAATTTGTCGGTTATCATCAGCTGACAAGCCATGATGTTCCCGTGACTCATCTATATATTGGAGCCGACTCGGTTAAGCGTCTCATGACGGGCGAATCGGGATGGCTGTTCACACCGAAGACTCCTTTCTATCCCGAAGGTGGTGGACAAGTCGCTGATACGGGTATAATTCAAGGGCCCCATGGGGTCTTTAAAGTCGAAGATGTTGTGAAGTTCCAAGGTGCTATATGGCATTTTGGTACGGTTATTGAGGGAAGCTTGACGGCTGGAGAGCTTGTTACCCTATCTGTGGACAAACAACGCCGTGAAGGAGCCATGCGTAACCATACCGGCACCCACCTTCTTCATGCGGCATTAAGAAAAATTTTAGGTACGGGTGTTCACCAGACGGGTTCGCTTGTGGCGCCAGATCGGTTGCGGTTCGACTTTTCCTATCCTAGTCCTTTAACGCTTGAACAAAAAAATGCTATTGAAGATCTGGTCAATGGCTGGATTTTGGAAGACATTCCTGTTCAAGTCCAGGAAATGAGCAAGGACGAGGCAATAAATCAAGGAGCGTTAGCCTTTTTTGGTGATAAGTATGGGGAAGTGGTTCGGGTGATCACCGTTCCCTCCGCCAGCCAAGAACTGTGTGGAGGCACACACTGCCAACGTACCGGGCAAATTGGATTGTTTGCCATCACCGAAGAAACATCTGTCGGAACCGGATCACGTCGTATCGAGGCAGTGACAGGCATCAATGCTCTGGAAACTTTTCGGGTACAACGCCAAGCTCTGGATCAATTGACCGCACAGCTGCATTCGGCTCCCGAGGAATTGGCGGACAAGGTCAAAGCCTTACAAGATGTCAATAAGGCATTGGAAACCGAGTTGGCCGAGCTCAAGCGGAAAGAACGCTATCAACGGGGGAGCCAATTGGTCGCGGAGGCACAAACATACAATGGTTTGAAAATCATCGTACACGAAACCGATGCCAATTCTTTAGAAGAACTACGGGAAGTGTTAGATGGTGTCAAATCTCAAGTCTCAGGTGCGGTTTTAGCTGCGAAACATGGTGAGCGGGCTTCATTAGTTGTATATTTAGGGAAAGACTTAGTTGCTCGCGGATTGGATGCGCGGGCTTTGGTGAAAACCCTGGCCCGCCGCATCGATGGTGGTGGCGGAGGCCGTGTCGATCTGGCCCAGGCTGGTGGCAAAGATGTGCGAGGCATTCCGTCTATGTTAGACGAGGCTCGCCATTTGCTCTCGGAAAAACTTATGGCTGCTGGATAAGCAAGAGAAAGGACGTGGACTATGGGGCCGACAGATGAGACTCGCAGATTGTGGGGGCATCACGAAGCGGCCAATCAGGCTGACGCAATTTTGCGTGAAGTCTATAGTGCCCTCAAAGATAAAGGATATAATCCCATTAGCCAGCTCGTTGGTTACCTCTTGTCTGGTGATCCTGCGTATATCACCAGTCATCAGGGGGCCCGGAATCTTATCCGTCGTGTGGAACGAGACGAGCTGCTAGAAGAACTCTTGCGCCAGTATGTGGCACAAGTCGAGAAGACATCCTAAATGGCTAAACGCATAATGGCATTAGACGTTGGGGATAAATGGATTGGGGTCGCTATCAGTGATGAACTGGGTTTATTGGCTTCGGCTAGACCACCGATAAAACGGCGTTCCAATTCTTATGATCTTCAGGCCATTTTGGACTTGGTTACGACTTGGGATGTTAACGAAATTGTGGTAGGGTTACCATTGAACATGAATGCAAGCGTCGGTCCTCAGGCCGAAAAAACTTTAAAGTTTGTTGACGCACTAAAAACTGAGGCCCCTTGCAATGTGATGACGTGGGACGAACGGCTCACCACTCAGCTCGCTGAGCGGTTGTTAATAGAACAAAACGTTCGGCGCGACAAAAGAAAACAGGTGGTGGATGGTCTGGCCGCCGCATTAATCCTGCAGGGGTATCTCGACCATAAAAAACACACCAATTCAAGGGAGGACAATCACATGGATGACGACAAAAACTTGATAGGGCATGGGCCTGAGGAAGAAGACGAAATTATTACTTTGACCGATGAGGAAGGACATGAGCACGAATTCGTAGTGGTCGATGTCATTGAAGTCGAAGAGCAAGATTACGCTATTTTATTGCCCATTGATACGGAAGAAGATGAAGAAGCCGAAGCCGTTATCTTGCGCTTAGAAAAAGATGATGATGGCGACGATATTCTTGTCGATATCGAATCAGAAGAAGAATGGGAAAAAGTTGCGCAAGCTTATGAAGAATTATTGGATGATGAAGAATAAGCATTGTCTGATGGGAGCGGTTTAACGTTGATGACCAGGCGTAAGATGCGGGGCGATATAACATTTCGCAGCGGGCGACTGGTACAGTGGATAGGGACGGCTTTATTAGGAGCCGTCCTTTTCCTGGTGTTTTGGACGTGGACAGCATTACAGCCAGTGAACCCCCAGGATCACCAAGCTATTTACGTGAAGATTGTGCCGGGACAATCGGCGGCACAGATAGGCCGCGTCTTGTATCAAAAGAAATTGATTCGCTCCGCTTTCGCCTTTCGCCTTTTAACTCGGTTTAGCCATCAGGCTCGCTCCTTACAAAGTGGCGTATACCGGTTATCTCCTAGCCAAAATCCCCAACAGATGTTAGCCATGATGGAAGAGGGCAAGGTTGTCACGATTCGGGTGAGCATTCCCGAGGGTTTTACGGTCCAGCAAATCGTTCACCGTTTGGTTATGCATCATATTGGAACGACACAGGAGTTTGCGTCCTTATTGAAGACACCGTTGCCCGGAATGCCCAAGCCGGCTCCCGGTGTTAAAGATCCCTATGAAGGATACTTATTTCCGGCCACCTATCAATTTCCTTATGGTACAACCCCAAAACAAGCCTTGACGACAATGTGGACAACTTTTGTTACGCGGGTGCTGCCTCTTTATAAAAAGAGCCACTCCTCATTATCGTTATCCCAGTGGGTGACATTGGCGTCGATTGTGCAAGTGGAAGATAAAAATCCGGGGGATGCTAGCAAAATTGCCGGGGTATTTATCAACCGCTTAAAAATCGGCATGCCACTTCAGAGTGATGCGACAGTCCGTTATGCTATCGGTCATCCTATTACCGGATCGTTGTCCTATACAAATCTTCAAGTCCTATCGCCCTATAATACCTATTTGCATAAGGGACTTCCTCCCGGGCCCATCTCAAATCCCGGTATACTGGCATTAAAGGCTGCCTTACATCCCGCCAAGGTTCCTTACTTGTATTTTATTGCATTGCCAAATGGCCATACATTATTTGCCACGACATATCAACAGCAACTCGCCAATATCCAATATGCTAATCAACATTTTTGACGGGTATAAAATGTGAAAATCTGGAAAAACTCCCTGTAGTAGATGTGAAGGGAGTTTTTATTGTGCATTGGACTCGTCGTACGTGGACCACCACGACCTCGGTTATGGCCATCATTGGCTTTTTAGCTTTGATATTTAATCTTCTTTGGCGTCCGTATACACCTGTGCCTTACAAAACTCAGGCCATTTCACCCCTACACCCTGCTTTAACGGCCATTATGATGGATGGTCAAGGGCATCTGTTAACGCGAATGGTTAATCAAGAGGCCCTCGTCGTTGTTCCCTCATCGTTACCGTCCTGGGCCAAACACGAATTATTTAGTCGCTATCCAAAATGGCCGCATGTCGCAGAGGTTTTGTGGAATGGTCAGTCCGCTTTCTTTCACACGGCGCTTGGTTGGAATATTCCGGGTCTTTACCGGGTTAAGATTCAAGAAATTGTTCCCGTCCCTAAAGTGCCCATTTCTCTTGTCATGGCCATGGCCCGGGCGCACCATGATTTTACGCAGAGCCCATGGCAATGGACGGGTCAGGGGTTTCGCGTTCAAAGCCACGTGATCCGGGTCACGCCAAGACTCTCTCTTATGAGCACACTGGAACCGGTTATTCCCTCTGGAGGCAGCCTGGTTATTCTCAATGGACAAGGGCAATTGTTAGCCCAAGAGTCCAGTCCGCTTGGCCGTTCCATGAGTTGGCAGCCTCATCCGCTGGGTAAAACATTGACACCGGTGCTGTTAGCTATGGCCTTGACCCATCCCCAACTATTTCACGGATTGACCCCACAACAGGGGCCCAGCCTTCTAAATATCATTGGCTCGCGGTGGGGCAGTTCAGGCATTCACCGGGCGCTTTTACAGTTGGGCTTTGGTGAGTCTCGAACCATTTTGGGTCAACCTCTCACTAACCCTCCTTTACCTAAGACCACAGTCTCTGAGTTCTCAGAAGGGACCGGTTTATGGGGTACCAGTGATGAACTGGCCCGGGCTTATTTGTTACTGATCGATGAAGGAAAATTGCCTGCTGTGAGCTGGTTTTTTCACGGCAAAAAGACGAATCTCTCTCGACACATTCTCGTCCCTGCTTCGGTTGTCGCCCAAATTAATGGCGTCCTACCTAAAGAAGATATTGGGACGATCCATTTCCATATCTGGCGTCCCAGTAATCAAATGGCTGTAGCCTATACTTCGTCTGATCATGGCCTGGTGATTGTACTTCAAGGCGCTGCCGCAACCCAGACTGTCGCCATCGTGCAGCAAGCGGCGGTATGGCTTAGCCAAAACAATCATTAGATCATTAGATAATGAGATAATAAGATAATAAGATAATGAGATAATGAGATAATGAGATAATGAGATAATGAGATAATGAGATAATGAGATAATGAGATAATGAGATAATGAGATAATGGATATTGGTGGCTTCTTGACAGAGTACTTGTTATTTACGCAAAAGTCTTTTACAGTGAGCGTATGAAACGCATTAAGTATCATGCCGTGGTGGATTCTGGTCTACTCGACATCTTTCAAACAGGCATCCAAAGGTGGTACCGGCAAGAAGGTCGGGATTTGCCGTGGCGCCATACAACAGACCCTTATCACATTTTAGTATCCGAGATTTTGCTACATCAAACCACGGTTAAAACGGTGGAACCGGTGTATCGGCGCTTTTTGGAACGCTTTCCGACGGTGACGGATTTAGCCAATGCATCCTTAACGGAGGTCAAAACGATTACCGACCCTTTAGGATATAAGATTCGTGGACAATGGCTTCATCAAATTGCTCAGGCCGTGGTCAGTCAATTTAGCGGAGTGTTTCCACGCACACTAGAGGAACTTTTGAGCCTTCCTGGGATTGGACGCTATACCGCGGGAGCCATTATGTCTTTCGCCTTTGGCTATGATGCCCCCATTTTAGATACGAACGTCAATCGTTTAATTGGACGCTATTTTGCCATTGATTACAAAGATTCATCGGCCGAAACTAAACACCAGCTGTGGTCAATAGCTGAAGCCATTGTCCCTTCTGGGCAGGCCCGGGAATTCAATAATGCCTTGATGGATATGGGTGCTATGATTTGCACGGCGCGAAAGCCCAAGTGTCTCATTTGCCCGGTTGCGGTGGGCTGTGCCATGTTAGCGGAACAACCGACACGAGCGGCAGAAGAACGTGTGCAATACCGGTTGCGCACGGAATAACCGGGAATCCCGGTGCGATCCTCTACAGAGCTTTTCATCCCCTGTGTTTTAATCGGTCTAGCTTATTTTGGGCTGCGGATGGATTTTACAATGGCCATGCACACTCTTTTTTCGTCGCTCATATGATGGTGAAGCAAGAAGTTCGCGCCATTCAATATGGGGGAGGGTGACATATGGGCATCAGTATCGGTTTGATGGTCTTAATTGCAGCAGCGGCGGCACAAGGGGCCATTTGGTTGGCCGGATACATTGGAGGTAATGCCTTTCCTCAACCATTAACGGAAGCGGAAGAACAACAGGCACTGGAAGCCATGCAGCGCGGTGACAAGGAAGCCAGGCAACGCTTGATTGAGCATAATTTGCGACTGGTGGCGCATGTCGTAAAAAAATATGCGAATAAAGGCACTGAATCTGACGATTTGATTAGTATTGGCGCGATTGGGCTGATAAAAGGAATAGATACGTTTAATCCAAGCAAAGGGACGAAATTGGCAACCTATTGTGCCCGGTGTATTGAGAATGAGGTCTTAATGCATCTGCGTAATCAGAAGAAACTCAAAAGTGAGGTCAGTATATACAGTCCTATTGGGATTGACCGAGAAGGCAACGAGATTTTGTTGTTAGATGTGTTAGCCAGTGGCGAAGAGGTCCCAGATACCGTGGAAGTCAGTATGATTATGGCATGGGTAACAGAATATGTGGGAAGTTTGACGCGGAAAGAACGTTTGGTCCTGAATTTGCGGTTTGCTTTAAATGGGCAAGAAAGACGTTATACCCAGAAAGAGATTGCTGAACGGCTCGGTATTTCGCGCAGTTATGTATCCCGTATCGAGAAAAAAGCGGTCGAGAAAATTTTAGCCGCTTTGAGTCTCCCCTCGTAAGAGCGGATCTTCTATGGGATCGTAAGCCAGAGAACCTGCCCACCTACCACTCTTGACGGCGCCCCTTCATACTAAGTGCAACATCCTCGTCAAGAAGTGGCATTGGCATAATAACCCATGAATGTGGGTCAGGGGATGGTCTTAACCCTTTGTATCCGAGACGGACCGATGATTCATGGGGCGGGCGACTGCCCCATATTCTGTCTGATATCCAGTGCTTCTGGGATGCCGGGCGCTTTCCATGCCGGGGTGATTGTTTTCGACTCTGCCCTGTGTTTGACATCCTTCCATGATGAAAATGATGCCAAAATCTCCTCGGCGATCACGCTATGGGATCATATCGCATGGCATATGGGATATCTAAAAATATTTGGGGGCTTAATAGGGCCAATCTTCAGGTGCGGCACCGCTCGGACTGGGAACGTATGATGGCGATGCAGTCGCGGGTGTCTGCAAATAAGGCGGACATGCGGCCAGCCGAGGCGATGTGATGGGCACCTGCTAGTCCTTGCGGTGGCTTCACCAGGGTATCTCCCTTCCCGCGATGAATAACAGAGTTGCAATACACTCGTTAATGGGAGCACTTCTTGAGTTACACGTTGTCACGGTCCTTCATTGACGGTGCTTCCTGTCGTTTTGCTACGATCTGAGGTTTTTCTTCCCAGGCTAATAATAGCATGGCTTTCTAGCCTCCTGTCACGGCCTCTTCGTCATGCGGTCCTACAGGTTTTATCATAGAGATCGCATAAGGTTGACAACAGACTTTACCAATAAGTAGACTAAACTAAACTAAGTTCTTCAATAGATTGTGAGGTCAGCGATGAAGTCCGTCAACGTTCATGAGGCGAAAACCCATCTCTCACGACTTTTAGATGAGGTGAGCCGTGGAGAAGAAATCACCATAGCTAAAGCGGGTAAGCCTATAGCGAGATTAGTTCCGGCCACAACCTCCCGGCCAATCCGGACCGCGGGATTTTTGCGCGGAAAGATACGTATTGCGGAAGACTTTGATGCTCCCTTGCCTGACGAAGTGCAGAGAAGTTTTGAAGGGACCGACAAATGAGGATTTTGCTCGACACGCATCTCTACTTATGGTATCTGGCTGATTCCCCCAACTTAACAGCGGAGATTCGCGAGGAAATTGAAGAAGCCGATGAAGTCTTTGTGAGTGCGGTATCCATTTGGGAAGCGGCAATCAAGATAGGACTAGGAAAACTGGATGCTCAGATTTCCGACATTGTGCTAGGTATCAAGGCAAGTGGATTTTTGGAGCTGCCCGTGAGGGCCCGGGACGCCAGTATGGTCGCAAGCCTACCTCCCATTCATAAGGATCCCTTTGATCGAATGCTGGTTGCTCAAGCGATTTCCGGACCTTTCCGTTTGTTGACTGCTGACGCGATTATAGCGAAATATTCGGATGTGGTTCAGCTAGTGATCTAAAATTCTCTAGAAGTTAAGGGGCCATATGTCACATGGCATCAGTTCCTGGAAAAAGCCGACGAGTCGTAAGTTCGACTCGTCGGCTTTATGGGTGGACAGGCTCTAAGTTTACCGTCGTGTCGGTATAAAGTTTAAACGGCGGCAAAGCATGCCCGTTGAAAATGATGAGTTCATGATCGTCTTTGATACCTGGCTGCTTTTGAATCACATAACGTGACATGTTAAGACCTGCTGGCAGCCAATAGGTAGCGGTCATAGACGCGGTTGTGGGCGACTGTTGAGCGGTGAGACGGACTGGCATCGTGAGGTGATTGCCAAATACCGTTTTATGCAGTGTGCGGTTATTGTAATCCTGGGTGATGGCATTACCACCGGTTAATGAAATTAATGTCGAGCCATAAGGCACATAAAAGCGCACCCATGATGTATAAGGAACCACTAGCCAATTATCAAAGATGCCTGTATTGGTCCAAGTGACGGTGGTTGTTTGTAAATACCGGGATCCGATTTTTTTAATGCGGGAAGTGACGTGATAATGCATATAGAAATTATCTTTGTGTCCCCCCAGATTTTCGTCGACCACTTCTAGATAATCGGTATGAACATGTTTGTCAACGGTTCCGGCCCAATTATGGGTCTGGGCTATTTCTTCCACCTGCGGATTATTAAAGTAAAAGATGATGTCCTTGTGGTTTAATGACCGAAATACGCTGTGAATCGTTGCCAATAAGACGGGGACGGGTGAATGAGCCAGTTTGTGAAGGACTTCATGAAACATAATGGCGATGAATTTTTTGCGAGCGGGAATGGGCAGTGGTGACCGTTCGGCCATATATTCCATTTCATAATTGGCATTAGCTGCGGTAACTTTGAGGGAATTATAGGTTTTCGGCATGGTTACACCGCCAATGTTTTGTAAAATGGCATCGGCGAGCCAGGTGTTAACAAAAATTACGCCATTTACGTGTGGGGCATGCGGGATGGAATTATAAAATTTGTAAATTTGTTGGACGCTCGTCGGGACATTAGGAGAGGTATTGGCGTCGCGTAAATGCCATAGAGGCGAATACAAATAGGTATGAATAATTAAAGGAGCCGGAGGCCGGTAGCGAATTTCCGATTGCAAATTATAAATATTATGGGAATGCAAGGGTTGGAGATGACCATTGATAAAAGTGACGTAACTATACGCTGTCATAAATCCGCCCGTTGCGCGGAGTTCACCGGTGTTTTCATAAATGAGAAAATATCGTCTTGTACCATGAGCGGGTACCATTTTGACAATCATGGGCAGAATGCTTTGAATGTCATGCAGATCAGCGGTTAGCAATTGACTTTCTTGTTGAAATTTATGCCAGCGGTGCTGATTAATCAGCCAGTTCGGCATGGGTATTTTTTGAATCCAGTGGTTCCATTGCACAAGGCTTGGGTAAAACAGATTGACTAGACGATTGACCGTGGGTAATTGTTGAAATAAGACGGCAGCCATCTGGGCGTGGGACAATGGCGGATCCGGATGATGAGGAGTGGCAAATCCTAAATGGCCTAGTAAATCATTAATCCCGGGCAGCGCACGTTGGATAGCTGTATCAGCCATGGTTAAATTATGGCTCGACTGCTCTAAAAGGGTGAGTACGGTGTTGTGCGGATCGAGAGCTTTCCACGGCCAACATGCCCAAATCATGGTGTGATACCATTTGGTCGCATCATTAAAATAGCTAAGACCCGTGTCAATACTTTGTGTTTGATGTGTTTTTAATCCTATTGCGGTATAAAGAGCCCCCGCCGTGGCGGTCGCTGTGGTCCCCGCTAAGGCAAACCATGGAAATCCAGCAATAACCAAAGCCCCCACACTTCCTACCGTCAGACTGATCCAAACCGGGCGCTTAATGAATTTCCTGAAACCCGTGACAATCATCCTTTCCTCGATTTTTCGGTGCATAACCGGCGTTGATCGGTGTATTTGATGATTTGGCGACGAATGATTCCCTCAACATGATGGGATCATTACGGCATTTCGTCAATGTCTCGATGATATTGTGATCATGAATCCCGAACATTTTGCGTATATGTTCCGTGATTGTTTTGGATAAAAAACCAAAAACATGCCACAGGTATTAATAAATATGACATAACATTGTAGTATTTCTTAGAACCTCTGCCAAATATCTACCGTTTGAAGAGAGTTTCGAGGGTCGTTGTCTTTGGTCCCATGGCAGGCCAATGGATGATACGGCTCTTGGCGATGGAGATGAACTGTTCATATGCCCCATCTTGAAGACGAGCTCTATGAGGTTTCATTGGTTGTGAATAATCAACAGCATATCCTAAAAGTGCCTGCAGAAGAACGTCTTCTTACCACATTACGATCCAGACTGCACATTTTTTCGGCACGTTATGGCTGTGGTACGGGACATTGTGGATCTTGTGTGGTGCTGGTCGATCATGAACCGGTGCCGAGTTGTCTTTTACTCACGATCCGTCAAAAAAACCGGGTGATTCAAACGGTCGAAGGATTTGAAGATGACCTATTGATGAACCAGTTAATAGCGGCCTTTAGTGAAGAACATGCGGCTCAATGCGGATATTGCACCCCAGGACTCTTGCTCAGTGCCAAATACTTATTGGAGCGCAAACAGGAGTTAACAGAGTCTGATCTTCGGGCAGGTATTTCGTCACATATCTGTCGCTGCACGGGATATTACGCACCTTTACGAGCCATTGCGAAAGTGAGAGACCATCATGCGCTGGATTGAGCCTTCGACTATCCAAGAAGTGCAAGCATGTTTGGCGCAACGTGTTCCTATCATAGGTGGTGGTACATGGCTTCTTCAAGACGGCCATAATCCTCGAGCCGTATGTGATTTGAGGGCATGGGCCGGGAGTGACGAGATTACACACGATGCACAAGGTTGGACTCTTGGCCCAAATGTTACGTTACATGCGTGGCATGAAGCATTAGGTGCTAACCATCAGATTTCCCAAATCTTGAGTCTGATAGGCTCGCCAGCATTTCGCAGGGTGGCTACGGTCATTGGTGTGATTGCCAATCCACAACCAGTGGCTGACTTATATCCTCTCTTGCGCTTGTTACAGTCTTCGGTGTTGTACATCGACACGGCACATGACTTTATCCAGAACGACCTTGCATCTTGGCCAGAAAGCCTTCAAGAGCGTGCCATAGTGGGGGTGAAGGTGCCAGAGATTCCTAAGGCATCCCGCGTTTATTTTCGTAAGTATGCAAAAGGCCGGATGACCCGCCCGTTAGTGAACTTCACGGTCATTATGAGTTCCCAAGATTCTCGTTGGGACATCACGTTTATGGCCTCTGGATTGTCGGTATGGCCGCTTCAAGGAGCGGCTTGCGGTTCCCCGCAGGATATCGATTACGCGGTAAGGCATTGGATATTAGAACGGCAGGACGTCAACCAGTTTTATCAGGCTCTAATCCTGAATATGTGGCAAGACATTTATCAACAGTGGTGGAATGAGAATAATAGGGGAATTGCATTATGAGAAAATGGGCTTTAAGCACTCGACCCCGGTTTGCTCCGGATATGTTGGATTTGGCCCCTGATGCCTTAGTGTGTGGCGTGATTGAAGCGGCTTCTGCCCCGTGCACGGCTCAAATACAAAATCTTGAGTCGTTAAGACAAATGCCGGGGGTTGTAGCCATTCTGACGGCGGATGATGTACCCGAACACCGGTTTACGACGGCTGGACAGCCCGAGCCAGAGCCGTCTCCTTATGATATGAAGATTTTGAATACGGTGGTCCGTTATCCTGGAGAGCCCATCGCGCTCATTGCCGCCCATTCGGAAAAAGATATCAAATCCGTACAACAATGTGCGGAGATTGATTATCAACCTGTTCATGGCCCCTTTCATGAATCCCATCCTTCGAATGTGATGAGCCAGTGGGATCTTCGCACTGAACCCTTGAGTGAGGTAGGGAACGAACAGTTTCGCACGACGGTTCGAGTGCCGCGGGTCAGCCACATGCAATTAGAACCCCATGCCGCTTTGAGCTACTTTGATGAAGAAAATCGGCTGGTTATCGTGACCACAACCCAAGTTCCTTATCATGTCAGGCGCATTGTTGCCCGAGCTTTGGGATGGCCTGTGTCGCGTATACTGGTTAAAGCAACAGATGTGGGTGGAGGATTTGGCGGCAAGCAAGAAGTGATTGTGGAGCCCTGGGTGGCATTATTGGCGGTGTGGACCAAAAAACCTGTCAAAATGATGTTAAACCGCCGGCAAGAGTTCACCATCACCCGCACACGGCATGCGGCCACGTTAAACGTGGAGAGCACGTGGAACAATACGACATTACAAAGCATTGATCTGAAAGCGGATGTAGAAACGGGTCCCTACGGATCGCACGGGCCCACCGTGGCCCATAATATGGGGCTAAAGTCTTTGCCCCTTTACCACGCAAAAAATTACCATTTCCATGGCCAAGTGCGTTATACCCCAGGACCTGTAGCGGGAGCATTTCGCGGCTACGGGGGACCTCAAGGAGCTATGGCCATCGAAACCCATATCAATCAAGTAGCCCATGCCAAAGGATTATCGTCCGCTGCCCTCCGCCATCTCATTCTGGCGAAGAAAGGGGATGCTCTCGATATTTTTGCCCATGATGGCATGGTCAAACGCCAACATCACAATGACCTAGGGGAGCTGTTAGCGACGACCATGGCACGAATTCAATCCGGCCCGCCTGTGGATGAGAACGAGGGCATTGGTCTTGCCATGAGTATGCAAGCGAGTGGAGTACCAGGTCAAGAACTGGCTCAAGTTGTCATTCATGTCGATGAGGATGGCAGTTTGGTGGTGAAAACCGGTGCAATGGACATTGGACAGGGGTCTAAGGAAGCGCTCGCTCAGATTATTTATGAGGCATTGGACCTTCCAGTGGATTCTATCCCCATCTATTTTTCCATGGGGAAGACGTCCGATAACGGATTTGATTACGGGACTTATGCCTCGTCGACCACATATGTTACGGGCTATGCAGCGTTTAAGGCGGCCCGCATTGTGCGTCGTAAGATGCTAGCGTTGGCACGAAGAATTTCCCGGGCGTCATCAACCCCTTTAAGTCCTTTGGCGGCGTGTTGGTACTCTGTGGCGCACGCCAGTTTTTACGGTCCTTGGCGACATCCAATTATGGGTCAAGGCGTTGCGGTGCCGACGGATTCTCCCGCTCCCTTTGCCATATTAGCTGTCCGCCTCAAAGTTCATAACACGGGTCAATTAGATATTCAACAAATGGTCATGGGAATCGATGTGGGCAAGCCGATTAATCCCATGGGGCTTCGCGGACAAATTGAAGGCGCTGTCGTGCAAGGGCTCGGCTACGCGCTGTGCGAGGAATTGGAACTGGATGAACAAGATGCTTACGTCCGCAATGCGTCACTTTTCGATTATCCATTGATTACTCCCCAGGATATTCCACCCTTAGAGATTATCATTGCTGATCATCAAGAACAGACGGTACCTTTTGGTGGCAAATCTGCGGGTGAGGTGGCCTTAGCCCCTGTTGCTCCGGCCATCGTGGACGGAATTTTTCAAGCTAAAGGCATCTGGATGACCGAGTTACCTATCACGATGGAACGTCTGTGGTATGCCTTACAAGCGCAACAAGAAACCATAGTCCGTTAGGTCAGTTAAGAGAGCTGGCTGACCCATATCGTGGTGTCATGATGAATACCATTGAATGTGCATATCCCTAACAAGGCTTTGCCCCACACGGAACTTTTTCCTATGAAGGAGCGATGATGAAATGACTAGCACAGACGAAATTTTGACGATACCAGTAAAAGATGTCACAGAAGAAGCAGTGGCCCCTTACGGCATGTTACTCGGCGAAGGGGTACATCGTCCGGGACTTCCCATCCCTTTTTATCAAGGTAGCGTGGAGGAAGGAGCTAACTTAGATTTTGTCTGCCGTGGGAAGCCGGTCATTCGTACAGCGCGCATTTCACGGCGTGATACCGAAGTACTCTGGTTGGAATATCACACCATTTTGACGCAGGTTTTTATTGGACTCGGTTCCGCACCTTTTGTTATGGTGCTCGGGCGCCCCGAAGAGAATGCTAAAGTTCCCAATTTAGCCCAAGTTGAGGCATTTAAATTTCCACCGGGTCACGGTATCATGCTCTGGCAACGGGTATGGCATGATTTTCCGATGGCGATTCATCATCCTGTGACCATTTTTACCATGAATTCGGAGGAAGTGGTGGAAGCCTTAGCATCACAGCCCGTTCCAGCGGATATGAACCGAGGCGATGTCTATAAAGTGCATGTCAAAACTCATACCGGCAAACATTTGCGGGTAGATATGTGATGGAAACACGAATCTTTACCGGTTTTATGAAACATCCCAGCGATTTTTCTGAGCTAGACGCGGCAATTTCCCGTGGTGAAATCGATCCATTTCGCATTGTCGCCATTCTCGGAAAAACCGAAGGGAACGGCGGCCGGAATGATTTCAGTCGCGACTTGGCCGTCGAGAAGAGTCGTCAGGTTTTGGCAACCCATTTGCAACAAGATCCAGCAGTCATAGAAGACCGTGTGCTGCTGTCATTTTCCGGCGGCACCGAAGGCGTTACCACACCCCATTACCGGGTCTTTGAAACGCGAGGAACGTTTCCTTCCGCACCATTATATGAGTCCAGGCTGGCGATTGGGCGGGGGAGGACGCGCCAGTTTCTTCCGGAGGAAGTGGGTACGATGACGATGGTCGAAGAAACCGCTCAAACGATCCGGAGGATTTTGGAGCAAGCCCGAATTGATCCACACGATGTGCATTTTGTTCATGTGAAAGGTGCCATTCCATACGAATGGCCACCGAAATCACCTCGCAACTCCATGGCCTATTCCCGGGGTGCTTCGGCTTTAGGGGTGGCTCTGGCACTTGGCGAAGTTAACCAACATGATTTGAATGACGATATGATTCTTCAGGATTATGCGTTGTATAGCCGGTGTGCCAGCACCTCCAGCAAACCGGGATTGTCCTACTCCGATATTATGGTGCTCGGAAATTCACCGTGGTGGAACGGGAATTTGGTCATTACACACACCGTGATGCAGGATATATTAGACGCCCAATCGGTGATCTCATTGTTCGAGAGCTTCGGGATTTCTAGCTCTCAGCTCTATAAAGAGGCTATTGCCCAGCGTATTCATGGCGTCTTTGCTAAGGCTGAGGCGGATCCACGTCAAAGTGTTCGGGGATACCGTCATACCATGCTATCGGATGATGACATTGATGATACTCGTTATGCCCGCTGCGTCGTGAGTTCCATTTTGGCTGCGATCACCGGCACTCCCGCTGTGTATGTATCAACGCGTGCTGAACATCATGGGCCACTGGGCGGTGGACCGGTGGCCGTGATTCTCTCGATATCCTAAGATGTCATAACGTTTCCAAAAGGGATCACGCAACAAGCCCATACAGATGATTTAATGTTTTTTGTGGCGAATAATCGTTTTGATCTAAACGAGGTATTGCCGTTGGATCCGTGAAACGTGAAAACGCCTTAGGATGTGAATGGACACGTACTCCGTCCCGATATCGTTGGCTCGGCGATATTCTTAAGATTTCAAGAGATAGGGTGGAACTTTGCAGGAATCCGGCAAAAGGGGCGAATGAAGGATGATTCATGATACCTGGCAAGCATTTTTTGATACGACATGCACATTAGAACCTGAAGGGCAGGGCGTGTTAAGCGGCACAACTTTTGCCGCCAAAGAGGCGTTTGACGTGAAAGGTTTTGTCACCTCAGGTGGCAATCCCGATTGGTACCGAACACATTCTAAAGCGTCCGAGACAGCGCGGGCGATTACCCAGCTTGTGCAGGCAGGATCACGTCTGGTAGGCAAGACCCACACGGACGAATTAATGTATGGATTAAATGGTGAAAATGTCCATTATGGCACTCCGGTTAATCCCAAGGCCCCTGATCGCATTCCGGGAGGATCTTCGAGTGGTTCGGCATCCGCAGTGGCGGGTAAATTAGTGGACTTTGCGATTGGAACGGATACGGGGGGATCGGTACGGATTCCAGCGAGTTACACGGGAATTTACGGATTTCGTCCAACCATCGGGAGAATTTCTCTTGAAGGCGTTATCCCTCTTTCGCAAACATTTGATACGGTGGGATGTTTAGCCAGAGATCCGTCACTGCTAGAAAACGTCTCCAGTGTCTTATTAGACCACTACAAAATCCCATCTGGGCATAGCTTTTCACGCGTGGTTGTGGCATCTGACGCCATATCTCGCGTGGACCAAGAATTGGTGCCGGAAGTGGAAGCAAAAATCGCACATATCGCTTCGAGTTTTTTGACGGTCCAGCATGAAGTGATTGCGGAACCGGGGCTTGAGACATGGAGTCAAGCCTTTCGCATTATTCAAGGTTATGATATATGGCAGAATTTTGGAACCTGGATAACCGAGACCAAGCCGCATTTTGGCCCTGGATTCCACGAACGGTTTTATTGGACCCGTACGATCACGCGAGAAGAACGCGATAAGTGGGCTCATAAGCAGAAGGAATGGCGCGAAGAACTGTGGAGCCGACTGCGCCAAGATACCCTGATTGTCCTGCCGACAGCACCGGGAGTGGCCCCTTTGAAAAATACTCCTCTAAATATTCTTAATCCCTTTCGCGACCGGGTTTTGCAACTCACGTGTATTGCGGGGTTAGGGGGATTGCCTCAGGTCTCTATGCCTCTGTTGACGATTCAAGGCATTCCTTTTGGCATTTCGGTGATTGCGGGTCCCGGCATGGACGAAGAATTATTGGCCTGGGTCAGAAATTGGGTCATAGGGGAGGGCATAGAATGTTAACACGCATTCGGAATACCACGGCAGTGACCATGAATGCATCTCGCGATATCGTATCCCCGACCGACCTGTGGATAGAAGACCGGAAGATTGTGGCAATAGGACCCTATGGCCATCGTCCTGACCGTGTGATTGATGGGACGGATATGGTCGCGATTCCTGGGCTCGTGCAGCCGCACATTCATTTGTGTCAAACCTTATTTCGTGGCTTGGCTGATGATTTGTCCTTGTTGGATTGGCTGGAACAACGCATCTGGCCCCTTGAAGCGGCTTTAGACGAGGATGCTATGCGGGTCTCGGCTCAATTGGGTATTGCTGAACTGCTGGCGGGGGGCACGACAACCATTTTAGATATGGGGTCAGTAAATCATACGGAACACATTTTGAACACGATGTTACAGATGGGTATTCGCGGATATTCCGGAAAATGTCTAATGGACCGTCCCAATAAATTTTTGATGCAAAGTAAAGATGATGCGATGCAAGAAAGTTATGACTTGGCTCACCGGTGGCATGGACAGGATCAAGGACGGGTGCGTTATGCACCCGCGCCCCGGTTTACATTATCAGCTAGCGATGCGTTGTTTGAAGAGGCCCGCTCACTGGCCGATGCATTCCATACGGTGTTGCATACCCATGGGGCAGAAACGCGCGATGAAATTACTGAAGGGATAAAACTTCACCGTCGCCCTCCTGTTGCCCATTTATTCGACCTGCAAATTCTTGCCCCATCTGCGGTCATTGCGCATGGCGTGTGGATGAATGCCGATGAAGAAAATATGGTGGCCACATCCAACGCTAAACTCGTTCATTGCCCGTCATCCAATCTAAAACTCGGCTCAGGATTTGCTCCGACGGTGCGGTGGCGCCAAAAGGGTTTGATCTTTGGGATTGCCGCTGACGGAGCACCGTGTAACAATCTACTGGATGGATTTCAAGAAATGCGGACGGCAGCGCTTTTAGCGAAGCCAGTGTTTGGACCCACCTATTTGTCTGCCCCTGAGGTTTTTGCACATGCCACGATTGAAGGTGCCCGGGTCTTGGGATTGGAAGATGAAATTGGGTCGCTCGAAGTTGGCAAGCAGGCCGATATTGTTCTCCTTAATTTTCGTGGGCCGCATCATCAATTATGGGATATGACACCGATTTACAGTCAGCTCGTCTATCAAACGCATGCGAGCGATGTGTATCTTACCATGGTGGCGGGTCAAATTCTTTATGAAAACGGGCGATACACCACCTTGAACCTTGACGAAGTAAAGAGAACGGCTAGGGAGGCACTGCTCCGTGTGTTACGGCGTGCTGAAATGGAACCCTTATCATCATGGATGACGACGTAGCGTAGTACTTGTGGTCCATGTCGTGACGTATGATTTGGGCCATCTGTACTTAATATGATGACGATCAGAAAACAGATGACAAATTTCTGATGGGATACACCGAGATCAGACTTCAAATATTGCCGAATCCGGCGAGATATGTTAAAGTGCATTCAATTGTTAAAACCTCTTATCGAGAGCGGCGGAGGGACTGGCCCAATGAAGCCCGGCAACCCCCAGATGACTATTGTCTGGTTGGTGCTAATTCCTGAAAGACCATGTCTTTCAAGATGAGAGGGAACGGGTATCGCCACCCCTCCCTCGATGGGGGGATTTTTTTATGAACATGAGGAGGCGTTTACCTTGAGCCAACAATGGCGAAGGAATACATTATTAGTTCATGCGGGAACCCCTGCATTAGGCGACATCGAGCCGACCGCGTTACCCATTTTCCCGTCGACCAGTTATCGTTCTCGCTCAGCTCAAATGTTAGATCAACTGATGGGAGGAGAAATTGAGGGCTTTTCCTATGCTCGTCATGCTAATCCCAATGTGGAAGCTTTAGTTGATGCGATGAAGCAACTTGAACGGGCCGAGACAGGAATTGCCACCGCTTCGGGAATGGCGGCCATTGATGCTGCTATGTATGCCACTCATGTTGAACCGGGGGATACCATCTTAGTCAGTCAAGATGTGTATGGCGCGTCACTCAATCTTTTAGGTACCGTTTGGGGTGAAATGGGTGTAAAGGTGGTCATTGAAGACTTTACCGATCTCACTCATTTTCGGCAACTTCTTGAGGTCCACAAGCCGCGAACGGTTTTATTGGAAACATTATCGAATCCTTTGTTAAAAGTGTTAGATATTCCTCAAATTGTGAGCTTAGTTCATGGCGTAGGCGCTCAACTAATTGTGGACAACACATTTACCACACCGCTCACAATGCGACCTTTGGAATGGGGCGCTGATCTCGTGGTGCATAGTGCAACCAAATATTTGGGTGGCCACGGTGATGCCATGGGCGGTATTGTGCTAGGCCGAGACGAATATCATAATCGCCTTCATCAATATTTAAAGTTGCGTGGAGCGGTTTTAGGCCCTTTTGAAGCCTGGTTGATACACCGGGGCCTCCGCACACTCGGTGTCCGCTTTGAACGGCAGTGTCACAATGCCGCCAAATTGGCTCGGATTTTGCAGGAATCCCAGATATTTAGCCGGGTCTTCTATCCCTTGTTTGCGGACCACCCGACGCATGCTGTGGCTGAACGACTATTGCCAGCCGACTTGGGCGGGGCCGTGGTTACACTGGATTTAGGTGGCGGAAAAGAGGATGTGTTTCGGTTTTTGGACCATCTTCAATTAGTGGCTTCGGCGACGACGGTTGGAGATATCTACACGTTATGTCTCTATCCTTTAATTGCTTCCCACCGGAATCAAACACCGGAAGAACGAGCGAAAATGGGGATTACAGACAGTATGGTCCGGATCTCCGTCGGACTAGAAGATCCGGAAGATATCGCGTTAGATTTAATTCAAGCCGCATCGGCAGTGCGTATTTCCGATTCGTTGGTCATACAAAAAGACTAGGCGAGATTTTCGCCTAGTCTCGTTCTGTGTCAATGAAAATATCATGTCCTTCGACTTTGACGGGATATGTCCGAATGGGAGCATAGGCAGGAAAATGCTTGGCTTCTCCCGTTCGGACATCAAATTGCCCGCCATGACGGGGACAATGAATCAGATAACCTTTCAAATCGCCTTCAGCCAAAGAGGCTTCCGCATGTGAACACAAATCATCGGTCGCGAAATATTGGTCTTTGACCCGATATAGAGCAACATCTTCGTTGTCTAATACCACCAACAAGGGATTTTGTTCTTTAAGTTCTTCAACCGATGCGACTCGAACCCACTTAGCCAAATTAGCCAATTGCTCCTTCCATCTCAAACTTAATGAGACGATTCATTTCGACTGCAAATTCCATGGGCAGTTCGCGTGTGAAGGGTTCAATAAAACCAAGGATAATTAAGCGCGTGGCTTCCTCTTCGCTTAAACCCCGAGCTTGTAAATAGAACAGTTGTTCTTCACTAACTTTGGTGACCGTGGCTTCATGTTCCATTTCGGCCTGGCTGGTTTCCACTTCACTATAGGGCAGGGTATCATTAACCGATTCGCTGTCCATCAGTAACGTGTCACATTTGACATTAGACTTGGCACCGATAGCGGTTTTATCAAAATGCACCAGGCCCCGGTAAGTCGTTTTGCCCCCATGTTGGCTAATGGACTTGGAAACAATCGTGGAGGTAGTATTGGGGGCCATGTGAATCATTTTGGCACCCGTATCCTGATGCTGGTTACGACCCGCCACGGCAATAGACAAAACACTGCCCTTGGCACCTTCTCCCATTAAATACACGGAAGGGTATTTCATCGTGGCCTTGGATCCGATATTGCCATCAACCCACTCCATGGTCGCGTTTCTATAGGCGACGGCGCGTTTTGTTACCAGGTTATAAACATTCGGCGCCCAGTTTTGAACCGTGGTATAGCGCATCCGTGCGCCATCCTTGACGATAATTTCTACGACAGCCGAGTGCAATGATTCCGAATTGTAGCTAGGAGCGGTACAGCCCTCAACGTAATGTCCAAAGGAATCTTCATCGGCGATGATTAAGGTGCGTTCAAACTGGCCCATGTTTTCCGAATTAATGCGGAAATATGCCTGGAGCGGAATATCGCTTTTGACCCCTTTCGGGATATAGACGAACGAGCCGCCGGACCAAACAGCGGAGTTAAGCGCGGCAAATTTGTTGTCTTCGGGGGGGATGACCGTACCAAAATATTCGCGCACGAGATCGGGGTATTCCCGCAATGCCGAATCTGTGTCGAGGAAGATAATCCCTTTTTCTTCCAAATCCTTGCGAATGGAGTGATAAACTACTTCCGACTCATACTGAGCCGACACACCCGCTAAGAATTTGCGTTCGGCTTCAGGAATGCCTAAGCGTTCGAATGTGTCTTTAATGGCTTGGGGCACTTCTTCCCATGTCCGGCCCTGATTTTCCGATGGTTTGACGTAATAAATAATATCATCGAAATTGAGTTTGCTGAGATCAGCTCCCCAATTTTGCATCGGCTTTTTGTAAAACACATCCAATGCATGTAGACGGAAATCTAGCATCCACTTTGGTTCTTGTTTGATCCGGGATATTTCTTCAACCGTTTCACGGCTTAAACCCCGCGCAAACTTAAGAACCCCAACATCTCCGTCGTTAAACCCATATTGATATTCTTCGTTGACAATTGTGGGTTTACTAGCCATGAAAGTCCCTCCTTTGTGTTTGTTGGTGCACAACGTTTTGTGTTCTAAAATAACGAGACCTTATTCACTCGGTTCTGCCATAGCCTTCTCAAATGCATTGTGTGCTAAAGTGGCGCATTTGACACGGCTCGGAAATTGGGAAACACCGTGAAGAGCTTCCAAATCCCCTAAGGGAATCTGAGAAGTGCCTCCGGTCACAAAATTTTTAAAATTGGACGTCAATGCTAAGGCTTCTTCTATGGTTTTGCCTTTAATAGCCTCGGTCATCATGGATGCCGATGCCATACTAATAGAGCAGCCTTGACCACTAAAACGGATATCTTGAATTTTTCCATCTTGAAGCAACAGTTCTAATTGAATTTGATCGCCACAGGTGGGATTGAGTAGACCCACAACTTTCGTGGGATGATCCAAATGGCCATAGTTTCGTGGCGACTGATTATGATCCAAGATGGTTTCCCGATAAATTTCATCTAAGTTCATCGCTTAAAGTACCTCTTTGTCGCCTCAATGGCATCGACCAATTCGTCGATATCGCGATCACTATTGTACAGATAAAAGCTCGCGCGTGCCGTGGAACTGACATCAAGCCAATGCATAAGAGGTTGCGCACAATGATGGCCGGCGCGGATGGCAATACCACGCGAATCAAATACCTGGGCGATGTCATGAGGGTGGATTCCAACAATGTTAAAGGCCACCAGACTAGTGCGGGGATATTCTGGCCCATAGACTACGACATCACTCAAATTCGCGAGTCTCCTATAGGCCTCCTCCGCAAGCATCCGACTGTGTTCTTCAATACGCTCCATACCGATGGTTGATAAATAGTCTATGGCAGTTCCTAGACCAATCGCCCCGGCAATATGGGGAGTTCCCCCTTCGAATTTAGCGGGCAATTCTGCCCAAGTGGCGTCGTCTCGGTCGACATAGGCAATCATCTCTCCGCCAAACATTACTGGATCTGCGGCTTCGAGTAACGCTTCTTTACCCCAAAGCACGCCAATACCTGTTGGTCCTAACATCTTATGTCCGGAAAAAGCCAAAAAATCAATTCCTAACGCCTGAACGTCCGTGGGCCCATGAGGAACCGATTGGGCCCCGTCAACCACCATAATTGCCCCGACTTGATGAGCCAGAACCGCAACCTCGGCTATGGGATTAATCGTACCGAGGACATTTGAGACGGCGGACAATGTCACAATTCGGGTACGTTCGGTTATCTGTTGTTTAACGGCTTCAACGGTGATTGTGCCATTAGGCTGCAATTCGATAAATTTCAGCTTGGCACCGACACGTTTGGCTAACTGTTGCCATGGGATAAGATTAGAATGGTGTTCCATGGGAGAAAGGACGATTTCATCGCCAGCTTCTAAGAATTTATCTCCCCATGCCCGGGCAATCGTATTCAGGCTTTCGGTGGTGCCACGCGTAAAAATTACTTCACGAGGCGATTTGGCATGGATAAAACGCGCAATCTTCTCCCGGGCTTCTTCCATTGCCGTCGTGGCCTCTTCAGCCAGGGTGTGTACGCTACGCAAAACATTGGCATTGGTCGTTTCATAATATTGCACCAACCGGTCAATGACGCTTTGGGGCTTTTGTGAGGTTGCAGCCGAGTCCAAATAGATCAACCGGTGTCCATTAATTTGCCGTTTTAAAATGGGAAAATCCACGGTAATATCGACCAATGCCGTGATCATGCGTCCAACTTCCTTTCTACAGATTCCCATACCGAGTCCCGTAGAATAGGACCGGGTAACGCGTCTACGACGGGCGCCAAGAATCCATGAACATATAACCGGATGGCCTCGCGTTCTGATAACCCACGCGCCATCAGATAGAACAGCGCGATTTGATCAATGGGACCCGCACTGGCCGAATGGGCGGCGTAGACATCGTTATCATTTATCAGCAAGGATGGCACCGCGTCAGCGCGGGACTCATCGGACAACATCAAAGTCTGCTCTTTTTGCCGGCCGTCAGCCTTGATGGCTCCATGTTCGATGTTCGTGATGCCATGAAATGCACTGCGCCCTTGATCTTTCATGACGCCCTTGGCGATAATCCGGCTCGTGGTATAAGGAGCCGAATGAACAATCTCCGTATCAAAATCTTGTCGTTGATGACCAGATCCGAAAAACACCATGGTGTGGGTACTCTGGGCCCCTTGTTGTATCAAATGCGTTTCATCGCTGGCTATGGTAAGATGGCCCCCGAATTCGCCGATGCTCCAGTTCACTGCTGCGTCTTGGTAAACTTGTGCAGAGCGGCGCATAAACACTTCGGCGTTGTTAGAGAGATTTTGCACAGCACCATAATGCACCTTGGCATCTTCTTTAGCCAAAATCTCAACGACGCTTGAGAACAAGGTTTTGTCCTCAAATTCATTGGAAATATAGCGCTCAATGACAGTAATTTGACTTCCCGGCTCTGCCACAATCAGGGTGCGCGGGAAAAGGCTGTGCACGTCATGACTAAACTGGCCATAATGAAGAACCAATAAGGGTTCCGCCATTTGGATATGCGCTGGGACTTTAATATAAAGTCCTTGATCCCAGAGGGCTCCATTTAAGGCTTCCGCTCGACTCATCGGAGACGTAACAATCTGTCCTAAGACTATGCTAAGCTCTTTTTCATATCTTGCGGCAGCCTCTTGCAAAGGCATGACCACCACACCTTGTGATGCCCAATCTTGGGGTACACTGCTCGCGACAAGACGGTCATTCGCAAAGGCAACATAAGCGGGTGAAACCATCGATTGTAAGATATCGCGAGGCACCGTGACGCTCGGAAACACTGTGGTTAAGGGGATTTGATCCAATTGTCGTTCTCTGAGCGGTGTTTTCTCCCGTTTTGGCCACGAGTAATCGGACAGATTGTCTAAATAGGATAAACGCCAATTACGAAGCCAAAGAGGCTCTTGTTGACGGTCCAAAGTGAGAGAGCGAATATCTTCAAGCCATTTCACATCGGTCGACGTATTCATGGGAGCCTCCTTACTGCACCTGATTGAGCAATTCGTTGCGAACCCACTCGTAACCCTTGACTTCCAATTCTTCGGCTAATTGGTAGTCTCCAGACTTGACGACCCGTCCATCCATCATGATGTGCACCACATCGGGTTTGAGATAGGACAAAATGCGTTGGTAGTGGGTAATGAGGAGCACGCCAAAGTTGGGCCCAGACAAAGACTGCACTCCTTTGGCCACAACTTTTATGGCATCAATGTCCAGCCCTGAATCAATCTCATCAAGAATCGCGATACGCGGCTCCAACATGAGCATTTGCAAGATTTCGTTGCGCTTCTTTTCCCCGCCCGAAAATCCCTCGTTTAAGTACCGATTTGCAAATTTGGGATCCATTTCCAAAAACTCCATAGTCCGGTCCAGTTTATCGCGAAATTCCTTTAAAGGAATTTGATTTCCTTCACCCCTCCGGGAATTAATGGCGGTTCGAAGAAAATTGGCGGTCGTCACACCGGAAATTTCACTGGGGTACTGCATCGCCAAAAAGAGTCCAGCGCGAGCCCTGGCGTCCGTTTTCATAGCCAAGACGTCTTGACCGTCTAACAACACTTCCCCTTGTGTGACATGATAGCGGGGATGACCCATCAAGGTTTGGGCGAGTGACGTTTTGCCCGTTCCATTAGGACCCATAATGGCGTGAATTTCACCCCCCTTAACCGTCAAGTTAACGCCCTTCAAAATGGGCTTGTCATCAATATTTACGTGCAGATCTTTAATTTCCAGTACTGGTGCTGGCATGAAACCCCTCCTGCTCCAACCGATTTCCGACTAATTTACTCAGTATTCATATTTAGTGTATTCCACTCCATATAAAAGTCAACCATTGAAAGATTTTCCGAAAACTTGACCCATGAATTTTTGACGTGTTTTAAGTAGGCCGTGATAGGGAAGGACGCGCGTATAACGAATAGGCATATATGATTGTGAATAGTGCATGGTATACTGAATGAAAATAGAGGAAAGGGGGTCAGTGGATGATAAAATTGTTGCAGCCTCGCCTTTTTCTTACCTCTATTTTCGATCTCGATTTGGCCCGTTTGCACGACCATGGAGTGCGTGGATTGATCATGGATTTGGATAATACACTCGTTGGCTGGAATCGACCCGACTTAAGTCAAGAGTTGAAAATGTGGTTCCAAGATGTCCGGGCGCATGGCTTTAAAATGTGCATTGTGTCCAATAACATGACGGAACGTGTCGAGCAATTTGCCGAAAAAGTCGGGGTTATGGCAATTCCTAAAGCTGCCAAACCGAGGCGGCGTTCATTTCGTCTAGCTATGAGAAAAATGGGCACGACACGGCACAATACAGCCGTGATTGGAGACCAAGTTTTTACGGATATTTTGGGTGGAAACCGCCTGCGTTTATTCACCATCTTGGTCCATCCCATCGACACACATGAATATTGGGCGACACGTCTCGTTCGGAGGTTAGAGCGATATGTCGTGAGACGCCCGCATTTTCCACAAAGTTTTTCGCACTAGGACAAAGGTCGACAGATTTTGTAACCGCTTCCCGTTAGCATATTGCTTAACGAAGGAAGAGAGGATCGAAATCTCCAATGACAAACACTGTCGGTACGCTCCTACGTCATGCGGAACTTGAGGAAATTGTTCGGTTGTTGTTCGAGTCCTATTCCGTGCGCTGTGTCACAATAGAGCCCATAGCTGCCTCGACTGCGACCTATCCCGTCACCTGTCTCATTATTGACTGGTTGCAATGTACATCTCGGGAACGTCAGCAAATCTTACGATGGGAACACAGCACATCACGGATGGTGGTTGATCTTTCGGGGATGATGGCACGTTCCCCATCAAGACGCATCTTTAAACCACCTTTTGCATGGCGAGCTGTGGTCGAGGCGGTGCTCTTTCAAACTGCGGGAGCAGGACAGGGCCATATGATGAATTACGGATAACCTATTAACGAATTGTGGAGATGTGACACGGTTTATGGAACTTTTCGCGGTATTCGGTCAACCCATTCATCATTCGCTCTCTCCCCAGATGCATAATGCCGCGTTCAAATATCTTGATCGTCCAGCATTTTACCTTCCTGTTCAGTGCCCACCTCACGAGCTGTTGCAGCGCTTGGATGCTTTTCGCCAGCTCGGTGGGCGTGGAGTCAATTTGACTCGCCCATTAAAAGAACTCATTGTCCCACACTTACAGTCGGCATCATCGTGGGTAGAAAAGGCCCAAGCGGCCAATGTGCTTGTTTGGCAAGAGGGCTCTTGGGTCGGCGATAACACCGATGTTCAGGCCTTAATGGCCTCTATTCCTGATACTGGAGCCCATTATTTTGGCAAAGTGGCTTGGGTATTAGGACAAGGAGGAGTAGCCCGGGCCAGTGTGGTCGCTTTAGAAGCCAAGGGCTATGAGGTCATTGTGTTTGGGCGACGTTCATCTAAGCCGTCATGGCATCATCACTGGGTTGAATGGGATAATGACATGTTCCGCCATCCTCACTGCGATGTGTTTGTTAACGCAACGCCCCTTGGACAAATCGGCGAACATCCCTGGGACATTCGCCCGGAATTTGACCCCCATACCATTGTTGTGGATTGGGTCTACCGTCCCAACAACACGGTGTTGCTGACAGAAGGGCGTCAAGCGGGATGTCAGATTGTGGACGGGCTCAGCTTGCTGGTGAAACAAGCGGCCTTATCCTGGCAACTGTGGTTTGGCATGCCAGGCCCGCTCGATGTGATGGAAAACGCAGTTCGAGAGTTTTTTTATGAATAACCTTTGGGCTAGTGTGCTCACAGCACTTATTATGTCGGTAGCCGCTCCTTATTGGGGTCTAACGGAAACGGTTTCATGGCGTAGCCGGGTCTTGATGGCTTGTGTGATCATTTTTTTAGCTGTTGGACTGGGCTGGTATGATGGGCACTGGAAGCCCCTGGATGATGGGTTTGTGGGATTATGGACGGTTGTAGCCTATGTTGATGCCAAAGAACGTATTATCCCGAATCGTTTCGTTTTGTTGACCATGCTCTGGGGCATTATGGTGACGCCATGGACTCTTCATATCGCAATTCAAGACATGGCAACAGGACTAGGTCTTTTTGCTTTTTACTTGTTGGTCCATTTTGTCACGTCCGGCGGACTGGGCATGGGTGATGTGAAATTTAGTGGCGCGCAAGGCTTTGTTTTAGGGTGGCCTCAAGGCTTATTGGCATCAGTGGTGGGATTATGGGCGGCCGGACTTTATTCCCTGATTTTACTGATGGTGTTTCGGCGATCGCGCGGGCAAGCGATTGCTTTAGGGCCTTTTCTGGTATTGGGAGGATTGACAGGCCTGGTTGGCTTATTGCATTAGGCATTTAAGCAAGTTGTCAATCACTTTACCGTATCCATTGCAAAAAAACACGTGTGAGGAAAGGTGGAATATCATTTGGCTTTATGGCGTTTCATGACAGCTGGAGAATCTCACGGACCGGGATTAGTCGGAATTGTCGATGGGGTTCCCTCTCAAGTTCCCGTCACAAGTGAATTAATCAATCAAGATTTGGCCCGGCGACAAAAAGGTTATGGCCGCGGGGGCCGGATGGCTATAGAAAAGGATCAAGTCGAATTTTTCGGGGGCGTGCGTCACGGCAAAACCTTAGGCAGTCCAGTGGCCCTGTTAGTGAAAAATCGGGATTTTGTGAATTGGCAAGAGTCGATGGCCCCTGACGAGGGCAAACCCGATCGCATTGTGACGCGTCCGAGGCCTGGACATGCTGATTTAGTGGGTGGCATCAAATATCAACACCGGGATCTGCGTAATGTTCTTGAGCGTGCATCGGCCCGCGAGACCACCATGCGTGTTGCGTTAGGAGCCGTCGCTCGGAGTTTCCTTCATGAACTGGGCATCGAAGTGCGGGGGCATGTCATTAGCATTGGCGATGTGCATGCACCCTACAAGGATTATACCTTAGAGGAAATCCTGGCATCAGAAAACTCACCGGTTCGCGTGGTCGATCCTGCCAGTGAAAAAGCTATGACGGATGCGATTGACCGGGCTAAAGAGGCGGGGGACACGTTAGGAGGAATTTTTGAGGTCAAGGCCTTTGGCTTGCCAGTAGGACTCGGCAGTTATGTGCAATGGAATCGCCGGATAGAAGGACAATTGGCCCAGGCTCTCCTCAGTATCCCGGCCATGAAAGCCGTCGAGGTGGGAACAGGAATGGCCCAAGCTGATGTTCCCGGTTCTGCTGTTCATGATGCGATTTGGTGGGATAAGGAGAAGGGTTTTAGCCGGTTAAGTAACCGCGCTGGGGGCATTGAAGGCGGTATTACCACGGGTATGCCCCTAGTCGTACGCATTGCCATGAAACCCCTTTCTACTTTGCTATCGCCTCTTGGCTCGTTCGACATTGAAAGTAAGGAACCTTTTTTGGCGCAGGTCGAGCGGTCAGATGTTACGGCCGTCCCCCCGGCTGTGGTAGTGGGAGAAGCTATGGTCATGCATGTTCTTGCCAATGCCATTTTGGAGAAGTTCGGCGGGGATAGTTTGCCCGAGGTTCAGGAACGAATTCAAGCGTGGGAACGGTATGTCCGGGAATATTAGACGCCACATTCTGCTTACGGGCATGATGGGGAGTGGCAAATCGACAATTGGTCAGCGATTGGCGGATGCATTGAACTGGCCCTTTTTCGACCTCGATGAGGAGATTGAAAAGCGTTATGCAATGACCATTCCGCAAATCTTTGCCCAGCATGGTGAAGAGACTTTTCGGCACTGGGAAAGAGAAACGCTCGAGCGCATGCTGGCGCATGATATGGCTATCGTTTTAGCGTTAGGCGGTGGAGCCTTATTGCAAGAAAAAAGTCATGATCTGGTAAAAGCTCATCGTGTGATTTGGCTTGATGCGCCGAGCAGCGAATTATGGCGCCGGGTCAAAGACACGAATCGGCCTTTAGTGGCGCAAGGACAAGAGGCATTTTTTTTGATGCACCAGGCCAGGCGGGCTGTCTACGAAAAAGTCGCGTCGTTAAAAATCGAATGCGTTGGCGATCCCAGTACAGTGGTCGCAGCCATTTTGCAAGGGTTGGGGGCAGATATTGGTGAACAAGGCAATTGTGATTGAGTCTCAAAGTTATCAAAAATCGGAGGTCATGATTGGCCATGAGACGTTATCAGTCTGGCCGTGGTCATCGTGGCTACCTGAAAATGCGCCAGTGGTCATGGTCGTGGATCCGAAACTTGAAACCCAAATTGAGCCCCTTGTTTCAGCCATTGAAAAAAGTCGTCAGGCCCATATGACTGTCGTACCAAGAACCATTGCAGAACACGACAAAACGCTGGAAACGGTGGCGGCTTTATACCGGGATTTTGGAAAACACCGGGTGACACGGGATACCGTTGTGGTGGCGGTAGGGGGGGGTGTTCTGACGGATTTGGTGGGCTATGTGGCGGCGACTTACCTAAGAGGCTTACGGTGGATCGCTGTCCCTACCACATTACTCGCCCAAGTAGACGCGGCGATTGGGGGCAAAGTGGCTGTCAACACAGAATTCGGTAAGAATTTGGTGGGAGCCTTTCATCTGCCTGCTATTGTGGCTATTGATACCGCGATGTTGTCCACTTTGCCGTTAAAAGAGTGGCGGGCAGGTCTAGGAGAAGTCATTAAGTCCGCACTTATCGCGGGGGGCCACCTTTATGAATGGGTTCAGCAAAAACAAGAACCTCTAGGCGATCTCACTCCATGGTGGGCCTCTGTTATTGCTGAGACCGCAGCGCTTAAGGCGCGGATCGTGCAGGTTGATCTTTACGAACAAAATCAACGCATGTTTTTAAACTTTGGTCATACAGCAGGCCATGCGCTCGAAAACTATTTCGGGTACGGCACACTGTCTCATGGAGAAGCGGTGGGACTGGGCACGCTTGTGGCACTAAGCCTGTCAGAACGTGTGTTGGGACTCCGAAAAGCCGTGCGTGAACAGGTTATGGGGTGGCTTAGGCAGTGGGGGCTCCCTACCAAAAGCCAACCTTTTGATCCGGCAAAAATCTATGAGATTATGGCCCAAGACAAAAAGGCCCGGGCTTATGGGTTACAGTGGGTTCTATTAAAGGACATTGGAGATCCCCTGGTGACCCGCCAAGTGGATTCGCAACAGGTGATGGAGGCGCTCGAGGAAATTCAGTGATGATCTTTGAAAGAATTGCATCAGGCTAATTGCGATAGAGGATTGGGCAGGGTATCATCAGTAAGGGACTTATAGGAAAGCGGTAGAAGTGGTATGTTAGGCCTAAGTTTGTATAAAGAAGAGGGGAATCGATTGAAGACAACACCACTAACCGCATGGCACAAAGAGCATGGTGCCAAAATGATGGAATTTGGCGGTTATGACATGCCTGTGGAATATCAGGGCATTATCCAAGAACATGAAGCAGTCCGGCATGCGGTCGGGATGTTTGATGTATCGCATATGGCGGAGTTTCTCATTGAAGGAGAAGAATCTCCACGGTTTTTAGACTACTTGGTAACCAATACCCCATCGCAGTTGGAAATCGGTCAAGCGTTATATACGCCAATGTGTTATCCCCACGGGGGAACCGTTGATGATTTGTTGATTTATCGCATGGCCCCCGAAAAATTCCTCATGGTCGTGAACGCGGCCAACCATGATAAAGACTGGACATGGATTGTCGAACAAGCTCAAAACTATCCTAATGTTCAGCTTATTGATGTCTCGGACGAAACAGCGTTAATTGCGGTGCAAGGGCCCCTGGCAAAAGAGCTGATCCAACCTTTAACATCCACTAATTTGGACGCGTTGGATTATTATCATGCAGTTTTTGATGTCCCGGTGAATAACATCAATGTCCACTTGTCCCGTACAGGATACACAGGTGAAGACGGGTTCGAATTGTATGTCAAAGCGGACCAAGCCTTAGGCTTGTGGGAGAAGCTCTATGAGCTGGGTGTCAAACCTGTGGGACTGGGAGCTCGTGATACCTTACGTCTTGAAGCGCGATTACCATTGTATGGGCATGAGCTGTCGGAAGACATTTCGCCATTGGAAGCAGGACTGGGGATCTTTGTCAAGTTTGATAAAAGTGATTTCATTGGTCGTGAGGCTCTGTGGAATCAAAAGGCAACGGGCTTGACAAGGAAAATTGTTGGGCTCACGCTTGACGGCGGTATTGCGCGCTCGGGATATGCGGTGTCAGATGCCCAAGGCAACCTCATCGGAGTGATTACCTCGGGGAGTTATTCACCGACTTTGAAAAAACCCATCGCTTTAGCATTGGTTGAAAGTTCCCATGCCAAAACCGGACAACACTTTTTGGTCATGATTCGCAATCGGGCTGTCCCGGCCCTCAGTGTCAAAACCCCATTTTATCGTCGCCCCATGTGAGTGCCTTACGGAGTAACCAAGACAAATCCATTGAGGAGGAACTACCGTGAAAATCCCGGAAAACCTGAAATATACCAGAGATCACGAGTGGATTGATGAAGAAGGACGAGTCGGAATTACCGATTATGCCCAGGAATCGCTCGGGGATGTGGTTTTTGTGGAACTTCCCCAGGTGGGCCAAGTGGTTAAGACAGGAGAAGCTTTTGGCGTCGTAGAATCGGTCAAATCTGTGTCGGATTTATATAGTCCCGTTGATGGCACGGTTACGGCCGTGAACGAGGCGCTCAATGAAACTCCAGAACTCATAAACCAAGATCCCTACAATCAGGGCTGGATTATTCAAGTGGATGTAGAGGGATATGGTGAAGAATTACTCGATGCGAAGGCTTATCAGCAGCAAGTCGAAGGAGAATAAATTCATTGCGCTACATTCCTCACACTGATGATGATAAACAGGCGATGTTACAAGCCTTAGGCTACACGTCAATTGATCCGTTATTTGACGATATTCCCGAAGCGGCACGTCTTGGCCGGTTGCTCAATCTTCCGCCAGCGTTGTCAGAATTAGAATTGCAACAACATATGGCACAGTTGGCCGCTGAAAATCAGAACGTTCAACAACTCACTTCCTTTCTGGGTGCGGGATTTTATGATCGGTTTATTCCGGCTGCTATCGGGCAGTTAGCGGAACGTGGGGAATTTCTCACGGCTTATACCCCGTACCAACCTGAATTGTCGCAAGGAACGCTGGCGGCAATTTTTGAGTTTCAGACCATGATAGCCGGACTCTGTGGAATGTACGCCGCTCAAGCGTCCATGTATGATGGGGCTTCTGCCGTCGGTGAAGCCGCATTACTTGCTTTAGCTCAAACGGGCAGGGAGTATTTAGTGGTGTCCCGCTATGTCCATGCCGATAGCTTAGCCGTCGTTCGAACTTATGCTCATGCCCGTGGTGCCAAGGTTATGGTTGTGGATTCGCTCGAAGCGTTGGAGAAAACCTTAGCTACCCATCCGGTCGCTGGGGTTATTTGGCAATACCCCGATATTTTGGGACATTTTCGGTCTTTGCCCGATGCCATTTCACTTGCTCATCAGTACGGCGCGTTAGCGATTGTGTCCTCCGATCCGGTAGCACTAGCACTCCTGAAGCCACCTGGGGAATGGGGAGCGGACGTGGTCGTAGGAGAGGGACAACCGCTAGGAAATCATCTGAACTACGGAGGACCCACCTTCGGATTCTTTACAGTGACTGAAAAACTGGTCCGGAGAATGCCAGGACGCTTGGTCGGACAAACTGTCGACCATCACGGAAATCGCGGATTTGTGCTGACACTGCAAGCTCGCGAACAACACATTCGCCGTGAAAAGGCAACGTCCAATATTTGTTCCAATCATTCTCTCAATGCCTTGCAGGCAACGATTTATATGGCGTTATTAGGTCCTCATGGGCTAAAACAAGTTGCCGAACTCTCTATGCATAAGGCCCATTATCTGGCCCAGCAATTGGAAAGTATCGGGATACTTCGAACAAATCCTGACGAGCCATTTTTGTATGAATTTGTCGTAAAAGTGCCGGGCCCGGTATCTGCTTTAAATCAGCATCTCTTGACCAAAGGGATTTTGGGTGGATTTGATTTGGGACAATGGGATCCGGCCTTTGAAGGGCTTTGGCAAATTGCTGTCACGGAGAAACGTACCCAACAAGAATTAGATGGGCTGGTCGAGGAGGTAAAAAGATGGATGTCCCGGTAATTTTTGAACGTTCCGTTCCTCACCGACAAGGCATTAGGCTTCCTGAGTGTGATGTTCCCACAGTTGATATAGCAAAAGAGCTCGGATCGTTTGTGCGTACCTCACCATTGAACTTGCCGGAAGTTTCGGAATTGGATGTCGTTCGTCATTACACCTATTTGTCTTCCCTTAATTACGGGGTAGATACCGGATTTTATCCTTTGGGATCTTGTACCATGAAATATAACCCGAAAGTCAATGAGTCGGTGGCGTCGTTGCCGGGATTTGCGGATTTGCACCCGCTTCAGCCCGATGATACTGTCCAGGGCATGTTGGCGGTCATGCGTGCCCTAGAAGATGGTTTAGCTGAGATTTCTGGCATGGATGCGGTGAGTTTGCAGCCGGCAGCGGGTGCACATGGTGAACTTACAGGAATACTGGTGATCCGTGCCTATTTAGAAGCTCAAGGACAAAAACGCACGACGATTTTGGTTCCCGATTCGGCTCATGGCACCAATCCTGCCACGGCAGCCATGGCAGGATTTAAGGTCAAGGTTGTTCCCTCCAATGCACGAGGAGGGGTTGATGTTCAGAAACTTCGCGAGATCGTCGATGAAGAAACGGCTGGATTAATGCTCACCAATCCGAATACCTTGGGACTTTTTGAAGAGGATATTCTGGAAATCGCGGATATTGTTCACGGTGTTGGGGGGCTGTTATATTACGATGGCGCTAATGCTAACGCGATCATGGGCAAAGTCCGACCCGGTGACATGGGCTTTGATGTGGTACACCTGAATTTGCATAAGACGTTCTCCACTCCTCATGGGGGAGGAGGGCCAGGCGCTGGACCCGTGGGCGTGAAAAAGCCCCTAGAACCGTTTTTACCTCTGCCTCGCATTCAAGGTCACGAAGGACATTGGTATTGGGATTATAACCGACCCAAGTCTATTGGCAAGGTCAGGTCATATTATGGAAATCCCGGGATTTTAATTAGGGCCTATGCCTATCTCAGAAGCCATGGGGCCGAGGGATTAAAGAATGTTTCCGAAACCGCCGTGTTAAATGCCAACTACCTTTTGCACTTATTGAAAGAACGCTACCAAACGCCGTTTAACAGGCCGGTCAAACATGAATTTGTGTTGTCTCTGACCCCACAAAAAAAACGGGGCGCTCGGGCGCTAGATGTCGCTAAGCGGCTCATTGATTATGGAGTCTATCCGCCCACGGTATATTTCCCACTGGTTGTGGAAGAAGCCATGATGGTAGAGCCCACGGAAACGGAAAGCAAAGAAACGTTGGATCGTTTTGCGGCATCAATGATTCAAATTGATGATGAAATTGATACCCAGCCTAGTCTCCTACACGAGGCCCCACATCATACCATTGTGAGCCGGTTGGACGAAGCCCAAGCCGCCCGTCATCCTATTTTGACGTATTTCCAAAAAGATGCGTAGTAGAGGGCTTTAATAGAAATGGGGCGCGCTTTTTAGGCAAAAAATTGGCTTTCTTTATCTTATGATGGTCGATCATATTTTTCGAGGAGGGATTTTTTGATGGCGCGCCATGATTTAGATGTGTTAGCGCAGGTTGATCCACAAGTCTATGAAGCGATTATTCATGAAGAGGAACGACAATCCAACCATCTTGAGTTAATTGCATCGGAAAACTGGACCTCAAAGGCCGTTCGCCAAGCCGTCGGATCCGTGATGACGGACAAATATGCGGAAGGGTATCCCGGTCACCGCTATTACGGTGGTTGTGAATATATGGACGTCGTTGAACGGCTAGCCCAAGAACGCGTCAAAAAATTGTTTTCGGCGGAACATGCGAATGTTCAACCCCATGCTGGGGCTCCAGCCAATTTAGCGGTATATTTCACCGCCTTAAAACCAGGCGACCGTGTTCTGGGCATGAATTTGAGTCATGGGGGACATTTAACTCATGGAAGCCCGGTGAATTTTTCCGGAAAACTATACCAGGTTGAAAGCTATGGCGTCGATCGTGAGACAGAACGTCTCGACATGGATCAAGTTCGGGAGATTGCTAAAGCTTTTCAACCTCACATGATTGTGGCGGGCGCCTCGGCGTATCCCCGTATTTTGGATTTCAAGGCCTTTCGGGACATCGCTAATGAGGTGGGAGCCCTTCTCATGGTCGACATGGCTCATATTGCTGGCTTGGTCGCCGCCGGACTTCATCCCAGTCCCGTTGGATTCGCAGATTTTGTCACGTCGACCACCCACAAAACATTACGGGGCCCGCGTGGAGGGTTCATTTTAACGAATGAAGCATGGGGAAAGAAAATTGACAAGACGATTTTTCCTGGGTTGCAAGGCGGTCCCTTGATGAATCTGATTGCGGGAAAAGCGGTGGCGTTTGGCGAAGCATTAACGCCGAGTTTTCGCCAGTACCAGGTGCAAGTCGTAGAAAATGCTCATCGTTTGGCCCAGCAATTAATGGACCGTGGTTTACGTTTAGTGTCCGGCGGCACGGATAATCATTTGATGCTGGTTGACACCAAACACAGTGGCATTACGGGGCTCGAAGCCCAAGAGCGCCTGGCACAAGTGGGCATTACCGTAAACAAAAATACGATCCCATTTGAAACGGAGAAACCTACTGTCACCTCAGGGATTCGTTTGGGTACGCCGCAAATTACGACCAGGGGATTTAAAGCCGAACAAATTGATGCCTTGGCCGATATCATCGTGGAAACCATTCAGGCCCCGCATGACTTTAATCCAGAACCCTTAAGGCGACGGGTGGAAGCTTTGGCTCACGAATTTCCGCTTCCCGGGTTGGATGACTGATGAAAATTGCGATTGTGAATGGACCTAACTTGGGCATTTTGGGGAGACGTCAACCGCAAATTTACGGCAATCGTAGCTGGGACGACATTTTTCAACGTCTTCAACAGCGTTTCCCCGCGTGTACGTTGGTGCATTTTCAGTCCAATCACGAGGGCCAGGTTATTGACTATTTAGAAAGCTTGGAGGAGCAAGGGATTGAGGCTTTGATCATTAATCCGGGAGCCTGGACGCACCAAAGTTATGCGATTCGAGATGCCTTGGCAGCCTTGTCGATGCCCATTGTGGAAGTTCACATTAGTAATATCTATGCCAGAGAAGATTTCCGTGCCCATTCGCTCACCGCTCCTGTTGTGACGGCTCAATTAAGCGGATTTGGAGCGGAGGGTTACCGGCTAGCTGTGGCGTATTTATGTGAGAATCCCCTCTAGTATTGTGTTAACGGGTATCTGGCGCTAGGTGGCCTTTGGCTCAGGGAAAGAACCAAAGACGCCAAGACGGAAAGACGGAAAGACGGAAAGAAGGAAAGGGTATGTCGCGTGCGGAGCGTGTGTGGCAAAAAACTCAGGGATTAGATGCTCTCGTCATCTGCTCCCCACAAAACCGCTATTATTTAAGTGGTTTTACGGGTTCAGCTGGATGTGTATTCATTGATGGAACACACCGCTACTTGTTAACCGATTCACGCTATGTATTGCAAGCTCGCCAGGAAGCGCCCGACTTTGAAATTATCGAAACCCGAAAGCCGTTTGACTCAATCGTTCATTTGGCCCGAGAGCACGAATACAAGCATATTGGGATCGAAGCTCGGCATACCACGGTTAAGACCTATGACGAGATACAGCAACGTTTTTCCGATATAAAATGGGTTCCGGCAACTGATTTGGTGGAGCTTGAGCGGCGTGTCAAAGATGAGACAGAGCTCATGTCCTTAAAGCAGGCTGCGCGGATTGCCGATGAGGCTTTGGCATCGGTGGTAAGCCAGATTCGGCCCGGAATCACTGAACAAGAACTGGCTATCGCCTTAGAAACCGCCATGCGACAAAAAGGATCGGAAGGACTGTCATTTCCTACGATTGTGGCCTCGGGTCCTCGGGGTGCTTTACCGCATGCGAAGCCGTCCGAACGGCAGCTTCAGGCAGATGAATGGGTTACCATCGACTTTGGTGCTGTTTACCGCGGATATCATTCGGATGAGACGGTTACGATACCGGTAACCAATCAGGCACGAACTCGGCAATTACAAGCAATCTATGATATTGTATATCAGGCTCAAAAAGCGGGAATTGCAGTCGTCAAACCAGGAATTTTGGCGTCAGAGGTTGATGAAGTAGTCCGTCGCGTTATTATAGAAGCGGGGTTTGGTGAGTACTTCGGACACGGAACCGGTCATGGTGTAGGTTTGGATGTTCACGAGGACCCGTTTTTAGGCCCTAAACCTGAGCATGATATGGTTTTGGAAGCAGGTATGGTGATTACCGTGGAGCCTGGCATCTATCTTCCCGATATGGGTGGCGTGAGATTAGAAGATATGCTGGTTGTCACCAAGGAGGGCTCAATACGGCTCACTTCGTGGGACAAACGTTTAAATTAGTCTGTTCTATTGATGATGTCAGATTGGAATGGGAGTGGATAACGGGTGATTTCTTCTAACGATTTTCGCAATGGTGTAACCATTGAACTCGATGGCGTTTTGTATCAAGTCATTGAATTTCAGCATGTGAAGCCAGGTAAGGGTTCGGCTTTCGTCCGTACTAAGCTTAAGAATTTGCAGACCGGTGGTGTCGTAGACCGGACATTTAACGCTGGCGAGCGCGTTCCGAGTGCCCGGGTGGAAAAACGGGAAATGCAATTCTTATATAGCAGTGGCGACGATTACACTTTTATGGATACCGAAACCTTTGAGCAACTGACCTTACACAGTGCTGACATTGGCGATGGAGTTCGTTTCCTCAAAGAAAATATGACCTGTTATGTCATTTTATACAAAGGCAGCAGTATCGGTGTCGACTTGCCCAATAGTGTGGATTTGAAAATTGTTGAGACAGAACCGGGCTTTAAAGGCGACACGGCAACGGGTGGTACGAAACCGGCGAAATTGGAAACTGGGGCCATTGTCAAAGTTCCTTTATTTGTTGAACAAGGTGAAGTCATTACTGTCGATACCCGCACTGGCCAGTATTTAGGACGCGCTTAACGCCGCCAAGGACCGAAAGACTGGGATGATTCCCAGTCTTTTTTTATGCATGAATCCCGTCCAAAAGGGAGAAAGTATAGGACGTAATGGCTAAGGAGGTGTGATGAATGGCAGATCTTCGACGCAAAGTTTCGCATTTAGTGGGTTTGGCTGAACGATATGATGTGGGTTCACGAAGTCGTGAGGGAAAAATCATTGAGGAAATGATTGATGTTTTGAGGGATTTGGCCCTGGATGTCGAGGAAGTTTCCGTGAACCAAGCGGAAATGGAAGACTTTCTTGACGAATTGGACGAAGACCTTCTGGATGTCGAAGAAGAAGTGTACGGCGATGGTGACGTCGATGATGACGACACAATGAATTTCGACGATGATGACGACGATACCCTTCTCGATGATGCATTTCTTGATGATGACGATCTCGATGAACCTTCTTATATTGCGCTGGAATGTCCCGTGTGTCATAAGGAATCGTCTTATAACGAAGCATTATTCGAAAGAGACGGCATACAGCTGTCCTGTCCCCATTGCGGCAATGTGATTTATGATAGCGACGAAGACTGCATCATCATGGAACAATCCGACGATGATGACGAGGACGATTACACGTCGTACCGTTAAGTCATTAGCCTTACCTAGATAATGGTAACATTGTCTTGGCCCGTAACCCCCTTGGGGTTGCGGGCATTTTATTTGGTTAGCATAACTTGTCTATCCCCTCCATAGATATCAAACAACTGGGACAGAGTTCCAGTTATGAACAGGAGTGAGGGTAATGGAACCATGGGGCTATCTTCCAAATCCCTGGAGAGATGCAATTTTCCAGCTGTCTTCAGATAAACTGGACAATTTGGAAGAAGTGCGGTTTCGGCTGGATCGCCCTGTTTATTGTTACGGGTCCTATTGGGTTGAACCATTAAAAGTGGGAGATCAGGTCTTAATTGGGATCCAAAGTGACCTCGACCATATCGTGGGCGTTATTGCCCAACATTCTCTTTATGCGCGCACTGAAGAATTGCGGCACGGTTATTTGACTCTGCCGGGAGGACATCGGGTAGGAATTGCGGGCAAAGCCATCTGGGAAAACGGAAAAATTGTCACGATGGGTGATGTAACCGGATTAAATTTTCGAAAAGCCCGACATGTTGAAGGGATAGCAGATGCTCTTCACAGCATCTTTTCTCGGCACCAGCTTGATCTCGAATCACTTCTTATTGCGGGTCCTCCCCGGAGTGGCAAAACGACCTTGTTGCGGGACTGTGCACGGTTTTTTAGTGCCCAAGGTGAGCGAGTGACGATCGTGGATGAACGATCGGAACTGGCGGGCTATCACAATGGTCACTATGGCTTTGCTTTGGGCCTCCATCTTGATGTCTTAGATGGATGGCCCAAGGCGGAAGGGCTGAATGTCGCCATTCGAACGCTCGGCCCTGACCGGGTCATTGTGGATGAAATTGGCAGTCGTGAAGATTTGCAGGCGGTTAGCCATGCCCTTCATGCGGGTGTCAAAGTGGTGGCGAGTATCCATGCCCAAACTTATGACGATTTGCGTCATCGTGGTCAAGGGGAGCTGTCGGTGGAGAATCTGTTTGATGCCGTTGTGTTCCTACACAAAGGAGAAACGCCTGGCATGATTCATGAAATTTGGCACCATCACGAGAAAGTCTGGAAGGTTCCGTCATGAAACTGGTTGGGGCGATTTGTATTATTGCCGCCGCATGGTGGATAGGACGGTTGTTGGCAAAACCCTATCGCCAACGGATTGTCTGTCTGGAACAAGGTCTAGCACTATTAGACCAGCTACGGGCGGAAATTGGTTGGCATCACCGTGTCCTCACGGAGGCCTTTAAACGCGCGAGTTGCTCCTATTCCGCATGGAAGCCGATGGCCGAGTATCTTTCGCAACAAATCGACCAGCACGAGACCGATTTTACGACGGCCTTTCATCATGCGCTTGACCGGGTTCTTGGATTGTGGACCAAGGATCGCGATATCTGGGAGAACTTGGGACAAGTGCTCGGAAAATCTGCGGTGGACTATCAATTGGAACATCTTCAATCGGCCCATCACGAATTGGCACGACAATTAACCGATGCGCGTACTCAGGGGTTAAAAACGGCGCGAATGATGGAAGCATTGGTCTCATTGACCGGCGTGGCCATCGTAATCGTTCTCATCTGAACGAACGGGGTGAAGATATGACGAACAATATTGATTTAATCGTGCGTCTGGCAGGCATCGGCATTTTGGTCACAGTGGCTTACAGTGTGTTGGAACGCCTCGACCGAAAGGAATGGGGACAACTGGTCGCCTTGGCAGGAGTTGCTGTGGGATTCCTCTTGGTGTTACGCGAGGTGCAGCAATTGTTCAACGCCGTGCGCACCATGTTTAACCTGTAAAAGGAGGAGGTGCCGTGCACACCATACTCAAGTTGGTATCGCTTGGACTTATCGGCACCGTCTTCTTGGTGATTATCCGGGAAGAACGTGGAGATATCGGAGTGATTCTCAGGCTCGCCATAGGAGTTGCTCTTCTTTTGCTTTTGGTGTCTCCCTTGGCTCAGGTGTTATCCGGCATATTGCAGTTAGTCGATCAGGTCAAAATCCGCGGGTTGTATCTGGGATTATTACTGCGGGTCATCGGCATTGCGTATGTGGCGACATTCGCAGCACATATTGCCAATGATTCCGGAGAAGCGGGAATTGGTTGGCGCATTGAAGTGGGGGCCAAAATCGTCATTCTAGCTCTTGCATTGCCGTTAATTAGTGCCATTTTGCACACGGTCTTGAAAATGATTCCGTCATGAGGAGTGGGGACATGCTAAAGCGCCTTTGGATTTGGATCGTGGCGATGGGGATGATCGCGGGATTATCTCCGGCGGTTTATGCCCAAGGGATCGATACGCTCGTACAACACCAAGCGCAAAGCGTTAATACCCAGTCGCTGGATCATCAAATCTCCCAGCTCGTTAATCCCTATCCTCAAATCCATATCCCTACCGTCTCGGAAATGGCTTCGGACCTCCTGCATCACAAAAATCCCTTTCCGCTGAAGACCTTGTTGTCCGCTATGGGGCAAGCTATTGCCGGAGATTTAGCGCAAGAAGGTCGGGTATTAGGGGTCATTTTTCTGCTTTCAGTGTTGGCGGCGATTTTAGCAAGGTTGACTCAATCCATTGATGGAGCGGGACGAATTGCCGAGTTGTCGGAAATGGTGGTGGTCTCCGCTCTCATTCTGATTGCGTTGCATGCCTTTGGGGTGGCATTGTCTATGGTGCATCACCTGTTGACGGATGTGGTGCATCTTATGGAAGCTTTAATTCCCCTTCTTGTGGTATTGATGGCGGGCAGTGGGGCAGTGGCATCTGCCGGCATTTTTCACCCCGTGATGATGCTAACCGTCAATTTGGTAGCGGTTTTGACCCGATCATGGGTTCTGCCGTTAGTGTTGCTTGCGACCATTGTGGACTTGGTTGGCCACTGGCTCCCTAATTTTTCCCTAAAAAATTTAGCCTTGCTGCTACGTCAAACCGGTCTGACCTTATTGGGCGGGTTAATGACGTTGTTCCTGGGGGTGATGGCGGTAGAAGGCTCGGCGGGCTCAGTGGCAGACGGCGTCACATTACGTACGGGGAAATTTCTGGCCAATACCTTTGTGCCGGTGGTTGGCAAAGCGTTTTCGGATGCTATGGAAGCCGTTCTAGGTTCCTCGATGTTGCTCAAAAATGCGGTTTCGGTTGTCGGGGCTTTAACCATCATTGTCCTTGTGGCATTTCCCTTGATCAAGCTCTTCATTATGATGGTGCTCTATCGTTTGGGGGCTGCGGCAACAGAACCCTTAGGTGTAAGCGGGGTTAATAAGACTTTAGAAACGATGGCCACGGCAGCGGGATGGTTGCTAGCAATTACCGGGTCCGTGGCGCTCATGTTCTTTTTGATGATTACGGTTGTGGTGACCGCATCCAATGGAGTGGGACTGTAATGATGGCTTTAATTGGGCACTGGGTGAAGTCGCTGATCATTATCGTATTGCTTGGCAACCTTGCGGAATTTATTCTCCCCAAGGGCGATTTGAAAAAGTATGCGGGGCTCATCGTGGGTTTGGTTTTGTTGTTAGCCATGGTTTCTCCCATTTGGAGTCTGATGCACCAACTACAACATTCTAGCGCGCCCAGCGCGTTGTTAGGACCGGGAACAGGCGCCAATTTTACTGCGCTGGTACAACAAGAACAGCTAGCTCAAGCGGAAGCTATGGTGATGAGTTATCCCCAGGTCATCTCCTGCCAACTGACCAGGAGTAGTCCTCTACATTACCAGGCCCTGGTGAAAACGAGTGCACCTCTTGCCACCCACACGCTGTCGCAGTATGTCCAAGACGCTTTAGCGATAACGACGGGAGAGAGTGCCTCTAGCCTTCACGTCCAGCTCATTGTTGTGAATCCTGCACTAAAACGCACCGTGACACAAATCAAACCATAAATGCGGAGCACTACACAGGCCATAAGGGGAAGATTGCAATGTCCAACAATTTTCAGGAATGGTGGAAAAAAATTTCGGCGCAGGACCGACCTCAATTATACCGCCTTATCGGGATCGGGCTATTAGGAGTGTTGTTGTTAGGATTCGGCAGTTTTGGTCCTTCTGTTCCGTCGCCGCCTCATTCATCGGCACCGGTGACGAGTAAGGGTCCTTTAGTGGCCCAAGAACAAGAAGTCTCTTCACAACTCCGTCAAATTTTGGAGGCTATTCCCCAAGTTCATCAGGTTTCTGTGGCTGTGACCTTAAGTCGCAGTATGACGTCACAATATGCCTCATCAAATGCCAGCGGCCAGGGATCCTCTCCGGTCGTCCTGACAACCAATTCTGGGGAGACTGTTGTGCCCCTCGATGAAATTGGCCCGGCTGTGGAAGGTGTCGTTGTGGTCAGTCCGTCGGCTCATAATCCGTTAATTCGCGCGGAGCTGGCCCAAGCGGTCGAAACGTTACTACAAGTGCAACCCTACCAAGTGCTCATTTTGCCATCGACCTAACCTTGGTTCATACGAAATTCATGATTGAGAGGAGAGAATACGATGAATCGTCCCCAAATTGTCCGGTTTGCTGCATTTGTTACGGTGTTAGCCGTGTTATTGGGATATGTGGTCTATCACAGAACCTCCCCTAATGCCACGGCATACACAACTGTCTCACCTCAAAAACAGCAAGCCCAGACGGTCACAAATTTGGAAAATTATTTTGTGAATTACCGCATGCACCGAGATCGCGTGATGACCGAAGAAATTGCCACCTTGAAAGCCTTGATCAGTAATCCCTCTATATCGCAGTCAGCCAAAGACGAAGCCACGGCGACCATGGTTCGGGATACGCAAGAATTAAAAGAAGAAACACAAGCCGAAGGTCTGTTATCCGCTCGCGGGTTTCCCTTGAGTGCTGTGACCATCACCCAAAATAAAGCGGTGGTCGTCATCGGAGCCACTAATCTCAATTCCGAGCAAATTGGGCGGATCGCCGATACCATTACCGAAGTCACGAGTTTACCGCCTCAAGATGTGGTGATTCTTCCGAAATCCTAAATGAGTAAAAAGGAGCGCATGACGCGCTCCTTTTCATTATGTTCTATTGTGATGAGCCATCGGCTACACCGTTATACCGTTAAAACGTTAAGACTTTGTAGCCTTCTAAAATCTTATGAGCGACTTCTTCGCCACCCCGCACTACTTTTGCTTCAAACATTTGGTCCATGGTTAATCCGAGATTTTCTAAAGAATTTTCACATACAGCAATTTCAATTCCAGCTTCTTTCATGGCTTGAAGTTGTTGGCCAAATTGCGGGGAATTCTTTTGGTTGGAACGGAGAATTTCAATACCCGGGCCAAGCGCCAAGAATTCTACAGGCATTTGTCCAAATTTGCGCATCATCAAGGTCATTTGTAAGACGGCATTGGCGCGGACAAAAGCTTCTTTACCTGTTGTTAAGACGACAAGGGTTGGTTGCTTATTTTCCATCATGCGACTCCTCCTTTTTGTAGATCATTATGAACAATTTCAGCATACCACAAATTGGTCCCTATCATGTTTCAGATTATAAACACCGTGCTTTCACCAAATGATAAGGCAAGCCAGAATACCAAACATAGAAAGAGGCACAAAAAAGGCATGGAGTGGGCGTCGACAGAGTCTAGACAATCCTGAATGATTGTGGTCTAGTAATGAAAGAGAATCGGAGGTGTCATCTTGTTTAACAAAATTTTAGTCGCTAACCGGGGCGAAATAGCCATCCGGGTAATGCGTGCTGCTCGGGAACTCGGTATCAAGACAGTAGCAGTCTATTCGGATGCCGATAAAGAGGCCACGCATGTCAAATATGCGGACGAAGCCTTTCCTATTGGACCGGCTCCATCCAATTTAAGCTACTTACATATTCCGAATATTATTAATGCCGCGGTACAAACTGGGGCGGAAGCTATCCATCCGGGTTACGGATTTTTGTCCGAGAATCATCATTTTGCTGCTGTGTGCCAGACATGGGGCATTAAATTCATCGGACCCCCAGCCGATGCCATCGAGAAAATGGGAATCAAAGCTCAAGCCCGGCAAATGATGATGGAGGCGGGGGTCCCCGTTGTTCCGGGGACGGCAGGCACAGTGGAAAATATTGACGAGGCGAAGCGGATTGCCGAGGAAATTGGTTATCCTGTAATGGTGAAGGCGTCATTCGGCGGCGGAGGACGGGGCATACGAGTTGTCGAATCGCCAAATGAATTGGAAGAAGCATTGGAACGCGCCAGCCGCGAGGCAAAATCAGCCTTTGGGCAGGGAGATGTGTATATCGAAAAATACTTGCGGCAACCCCGTCACATTGAAATCCAAGTGCTTGCCGATAACTATGGGCATGTGGTTACGTTAGGTGAACGGGAGTCGTCATTGCAGCGGCGGCGGCAAAAAGTTTTGGAAGAAGCGCCTTCTGTAGCCATGACCCCAGAATTGCGAGCCAAAATGAGTGAAGCTGCCGTTCGTGCCGCCCAAGCCGTGAACTATACGAGTGCGGGAACATTAGAATTTTTATTGGATGAAAATGGGCATTTTTACTTTATGGAGATGAATACGCGGGTCCAAGTGGAGCATGCCTGTACCGAAATGATTACGGGCATCGATATTGTAAAGGAACAAATTCGCGTGGCCGCGGGCCTACCCTTGTCGATCACACAAGATGATGTGGAACTCAGGGGCTGGGCTATTGAATGTCGTATAAATGCGGAAGACCCGGCTAATCAATTTCGCCCGAGCCCCGGCAAGGTCACGGTATGGCAGGAGCCAGGTGGGCCCTGGGTGCGCGTGGATTCGGGGGCGGAACCCGGCTATCAAGTTCAACCCTTTTATGATTCCCTGTTGGCCAAAATTGTGACCTGGGGTCGTACCCGTGACGAAGCGATTGAACGCATGCGGCGGGCGCTGAGTGAATTCCATATCGAAGGGGTCAAGACGACGTTGGACCTCCACAAACAACTGATGAACGATGAGGAATTCTGTGCGGGTCGCATTCATACCAATTTCCTGGCTGAGCGCATCAAAGGCGCGTAAACGCCGACATGCGTAGTGGAAAGATCTCGACAATGGATTTGGTGCAGTCCACAAGAGGGGAGGACATATCATGGCAGACACGGCCCAGGAGATTAAAACCATACCCAGTGTGCGCATTGCCAATGAAGTGATAGCAGTGATTGCTGGGATTGCGGCCTCAGAGGTAGATGGCGTAGCGGCAATGAGCGGCGGACTAACCGGGGGCATTACGGAAATGTTGGGAAAAAAAGCCGCTAGTCGTGGCGTCAAATTAGAAGTGAAGGATAACCGAGTGAGTCTTGATCTGTATGTGGTGGTCCAATATGGCGCAAAAATTCCAGAGGTTGCGTCGCGTATTCAAGACCGAGTGAAAGAGCAAGTGGAATTGATGACTGGACTCACCGTTTCGGATGTGAATATTCATGTCCAAGGCGTCTCGTTTGCCTCCACGGAAGATAATTCCTCTGGAAGCCCAGCGAGTTCAGAATCTTAAACGATCCATAAAGGGGGAAAGGTAATGGCTCGACATCATGCACGGGAAATGGCTTTACGCGTATTATTTGAACATGATTTAGCCCATACCGAGCCAGGTGTCTTGGTGGCACGTCTTCAAGGGCAAGATCCGGATGACCGGCAATTTGCAGAATCTATCGTGCATGGTGTGTTAATGCATCAAGATCAGATTGATGAAATCATTGCCCAATCCTCTGTGGATTGGCGCATTCAACGTATGCCGACGATTGACCGGAATGTTCTGCGTATTGCTGTTTATGAGCTTTTATATGAACCCAAGACTCCGATTTCGGTCATTATTGCAGAAGCTTTAGAGTTAGCCGGTGCCTATAGTACCGATGAGGCCAAACGGTTTGTCAATGGCGTCTTATCTACTGCATCCAAAACCGTTCGTCCGCAGGGAGATGTCGATCGGCCATTGGCTGATGAGAAGACGCACAAGGAGAATCCACAGATTAAGGATGACCCAGTCAATTCGTGATTGTGTTATTGGTTTGGATACCAGTGCCTATACCACCTCGGTCGCGGCAGTGACCGCGGAGCATGTTATCTTTCAACAACGGCAACTGCTGAAAGTACCGCCATCGCAACGGGGATTACGTCCCTCGGAGGCGGTTTTTGAACATGTCCAAAATATGCCAGTTCTCATTGAGAAATTGGTGCAAGCGATCACGGCGTATTCTATTCGTGGCATCTGTGTTTCCGAAAAACCCAGGCCTCTGCCCACGTCTTATCTACCACCCTTTAGTGTGGGAGTGAGTTTTGCCCGATCACTGGCTTATGTATACGGTGTGCCTTTATGGTTATCCACCCATCAAGAGGGACACATTCAAGCGGCCTTGTGGAGCATCGGGCACGAGGAATGGACGAGTTTCTCAGCGCTGCATATTTCGGGGGGCACGACGGAATTGTTGCAAGTCCGCCGGCAAGATTCCGGCCATTTTTTGATTCAACGCATCGGGAGCACCGATGATCTGTACGCGGGCCAACTCGTTGATCGTGTGGGCGTGATGCTGGGTTTGCCCTTTCCAGCGGGCCCCCACCTGCAAGCCTTGGCTCAACACGCTACAGAGCCTCTCATGTTGACCGTCCCCCGCGTTTGGCATGATGGAACGGAGTGGAAAACCAGTTTTTCCGGCCCAGAAACTCAAGCTCGCAGGGCCTATGAGCAAGGAGTTGCCGGCGCGAATGTGGCACGGGGAGTCGAATTGGTATTGGCACGTGCCTTAGCGAGGTTGATTGAGCGCGCCGTCCATGTTTGGCCGTTGGTTGTGGTGGGAGGGGTGGCTGCGAATGAAACCCTTCGCCACGAACTCATCCGACATAGCTCTCACCCCGAAGAAATTTTCTTTGCAACTCCCGATCTCAGTCGGGATAATGCAGTGGGTATCGCCCGTATTGGATACCAGCTTTTTAGCAGCTAAATAAAATTCGAGACCATTGCATGAAGCACTTCATTGCGTAATTCAGGGGCGTATTAGCGGCATCGTCGTCGAAAATAGAACCGGATTTTTCATTTACGGGAATTTAAGGATATCATCAAGGTAGTTAAGAGATGTCGGCATGACGCGAAGAACTCATAGAGAGGACGAAATAATAATGGCAACTGCCCAGCTCTTAGATGGGAAACGAACGGCTCAGATTATCCGCGAAGAGCTAGCCAAGAAGATTGAGGAGCATTATGAACGCACGATGCTAAGACCAGGATTAGCGGTAGTGCTAGTCGGAGATGATCCGGCGTCGAAAATTTACGTGCGAAATAAGCACCGGGCGAGTACACAAGTTGGGATGGACTCTCGTCAAATCATTCTTCCAGCACATTCGACGACAAGCCAGGTCTTGGAAACCATTGAAATGTTAAACCAAGATCCGAGTATCCATGGGATTTTATTGCAGCTGCCCGTGCCTAGGCATATAGATGCTCAAGTTATTCTTCGCCACTTAGATCCACGCAAAGATGTTGACGGTCTCACGCCGACTAATATGGGCCGACTTATGGCAGGTCAAAGTGGGTTAAGACCCTGTACACCCCTTGGAATCATTGAGTTGTTAGACCGCTACCATGTGCCTTTAGAGGGCCAACGCGTGGTCGTTATTGGCCGTTCGCAATTGGTGGGCCGTCCTTTAGCCCTTATGTTCGTGGAACGCAACGCTACCGTCACTATCGTGCATTCGAAGACACCAAATGCGTGGGACATTACCCGGGAAGCAGATATTGTCGTGGCCGCGGTGGGACATGCCCATTTGGTGCAGCCTAACTGGATTAAACCAGGGGCCACTGTGATTGATGTGGGGATTAACCGCACTGAGAGCGGGATTGTTGGAGATGTGGATTTTGATTCGGTTGCCGCCATGGCTTCACGGATTACTCCTGTGCCCGGAGGCATTGGACCCATGACAATCGCTATGCTCCTCAGTAATACGTGGCAAGCCTTTCAGGAAACGGTTGGATCATGACAGAAAGTGTGTTGAGTGTCCACGAACTAGTGCAAGGTATTAGAAAGCTCGTGGAAAACGTTCCGGAATGGCAACGCCTATGGGTCCAAGGAGAATTGTCGGGGGTTAAACATCATAGTTCGGGGCACTGGTACTTTATATTGAAAGATGATCAGGCTCAAATCCGGGGCGTGATGTTTCGGCGCGATGCCGTTTCCTTAACGAAACCCTTGGTTGACGGCATGTCCGTATTGGTCTATGGACGCATCGGCGTCTTTGAACGAGATGGGCAAACCCAACTGTATGCCAGTGTGATTCAAGACTTGGGAGCGGGAGCCCAGTTTCAAAAGCTCGAGGCGTTAAAACAAAAACTCTATCAGGAAGGGTTGTTTTCCCGTCCCAAACGTCCCATTCCCAAATTACCGCGGGCGATCGGTGTGATTACCTCGGGAACGGGAGCGGCCCGATATGATATTGAAACTGTCATCAACCGCCGTTTTCCGGGCATGCCTGTGTGGTTATTCCCGGTTCTTGTCCAAGGTCAAGATGCGCCCCGGGCCATTGTAGAGGCCTTGCAAAAGGCTTTTCGGACGCCGATTAGTGTGTTAATTATTGGCCGGGGAGGCGGTTCAAAAGAAGATTTAATGGCTTTTAATGATGAGATGGTGGTGCGCACGGTGGCTAAGTCACCTATGCCTGTAATATCTGCGGTCGGTCATGAAATTGATACCACCCTAGTCGATTTAGTGGCTGATTTGCGGGCACCGACTCCATCAGCGGCCGCTGAATTGGCGGTGCCGGAGAAAGGCCGTCTTATGGAATGGATTGATCAGCTCAATGAAAGGGTGTATCAAGCCTTAAGCCGCCGTTTGGAATGGGAACGTACCCGCATTGAAGGGTGGACAACTCACGGCATCCTGGCCGATAGCTCCCGGCTTATCATTACACGTCGCGACCTTTTAGATCGCCTAGATGAACGCCGAGATCGGGCTTTTGAGCGGATGGTTCAGTCGTTACGATTGCATGTCGAAAAACTGGCAGCGTCTTTAGCCGCTATGAACCCCTCGGCCGTATTGCGCCGTGGTTATACTTATGTGTTAGATGAATCTGGTAATACAATTGGCAAAGAAGACGTTCGTCAAGGGCAGCGATATGAGGTACACTGGTATAATGGGAGCTATTGGATGAGATCTGAGACACCGGGGAAAGAGGAAGATGCGTGATTGAGGAAAACGAACTTGACCAATTTGAAAACATCATTGTCCGGCTCGAAGAAATTGTCCGTCAGCTAGAGGGAGGCAGGCTCTCTCTCAAAGAAAGCCTGGTTATGTATCAAGAAGCCAGAGTTCTCAGTGAGAAAGCCAACCTTCTGCTAAATCAAGCTGAAAGCTTACTGAAACCAAAGGCTGAGGCATAACGTGGACATAGGAAAATGGCTTGAAGAAACCCGGGCGATAATCGAACAGTGGATTCGCGAGGATGATATTGCTCGTCAAGCAGCACCTGGCACTGTTGAAGAAGTCATGCGCTATTCACTGCTTGCGGGAGGAAAAAGGTTACGGCCTCAACTCGTCATGGCCAGTACAGTGTATTTGGGGTTACCCCAGGACACCTTTCGTGATGTAGCCTTAGCGGTTGAATATATTCATACCTATTCGTTAATTCATGACGATCTGCCGGCCATGGATAATGACGACTTGCGGCGTGGGCAGCCAACAGCCCATAAAATGTTTCCAGAAGCCATGGCTATCTTGTCGGGCGACGCGCTGTTGACTGAGGCTTTTGTAAAAATGAGCCAAATGCAAAACGCTAAGGCGGAAGACGTATTAAATGCCATTACCTATTTATCGGTAGCCGTGGGACGACAAGGCTTAATCAAGGGACAAGTGATGGATTTAGCGGCTGAGCATCATGATGTGGAATTGGCAGAATTGCAAACCATACACCGCAATAAAACGGGGGCATTATTTCAAGCCGCATTGGTCATTCCGGCTTTGCTTACGGGCAATCACGCACGGCAAAAGGCACTGAGCGTGTATGGGGAACATTTTGGCCTGGCCTTTCAGATTGTTGACGACATTTTGAATGTCGTCGGCAAGCGTGAGTTGCTCGGGAAGAATGTCGGCACGGACAGTGAGCGAGGCAAAGCAACCTATCCGCGACTGGTAGGCATCGAGCAAGCGCGCAGATTGGCTGATGACCACCGGATTCGGGCCAAGATTGCTATTGGTTCGGAGCCCGGAGCCGAAATTTTGCGTAATTTGATCGATTTTGCTGTGGACCGTCAGTGGTAAGGAGGTAGGTTATGGAAACAAAATTGCTGGCATCAATCCAATCCCCCAAAGACATGCGGAATTGGTCGATACTGCAACTAGAGGAATTAGCGAAAGAAATCCGCCGCGTGATTATTGAAACCACGGCCCAAACCGGAGGACACATCGGCGCGAGTTTAGGGGCTGTGGAACTCGCGATTGCTCTGCATTATGCTTATGATACACCCCAAGATAAGCTGATTTGGGATATTGGTCACCAGGCCTATGCTCATAAATTGTTGACGGGGCGCTATCAAACGTTTTCTACTCTCCGGCAATTAAACGGGTTGTCTGGTTTCCTCAAACGTCGCGAAAGTGAATACGATGTCTGGGAGGCTGGGCACGCCTCCACTTCGTTATCGGCGGCGATGGGGATTGCCAGTGCCCGCGACTTGCGTCACCAAAAATACCGCATCGTCGCGGTGATTGGCGATGGGGCCCTGACGGCTGGAATGGCATGGGAAGCGCTTAATCAAATCGGCCAAACCAAAACCAATTTAGTGATTGTGGTCAATGATAACTCGATGTCTATTGCCCCCAATGTAGGAGCTTTTTCACGCTATTTGACGGAATTGCGATCAGCTCCGGCGTATACGCGTATGAAACAAGAAATTGAACAATTACTGGATTCGGTCCCGGTATTTGGCGGGCCTCTTCGCAAAACCATTGAGCGGGTCAAGGATTTATTACACCATGCGGTTTTACCTCGCAATGTGTTTGAAGAATTAGGATTTAAGTATTATGGACCCATTGATGGTCATAATTTGTCCGAGCTGATTCCGGTCCTGCGCAATGCGCAATTGGTCGACGGGCCAGTTGTCGTGCATGTGATTACTCAAAAAGGTCGTGGCTACCGTCCAGCGGAGGAACGTCCTGGAGAATTTCATGGACCAGGGCCTTTTGAAATTCAATCCGGGCAGTTTATTAAAAAGCCCCAACCGCCATCCTATAGTCAGGTTTTCAGTCAAACCTTGATCGAATTGGCTAAGACACACCCCGAAATCGTGGCGATTACGGCGGCTATGCCCGACGGAACCAAACTCGATCTCTTTCAAAAAGCTTTTCCTGACCGGTTTTTTGATGTCGGTATTGCTGAGCAACATGCGGCCACATTTGCTGCAGGTTTGGCGATAGGCGGAATGCGTCCCGTATTTGCGGTTTATAGCACGTTTTTGCAAAGAGCTTACGACCAAGTGATTCACGACATTTGCCATCAGGATTTGCCGGTGATTTTGGGGGTAGACCGGGCTGGGATCGTGGGAGGAGACGGAGCGACCCACCAAGGTGTCTATGACATCAGTTTTCTGCGCGCGGTTCCGAACATGGAAATTGCTATGGGGAAAGATGAAAGGGAATTACGCCAGTTACTGGTGAGTGCCTTAGACAGGCCGCACCCGGTGGCACTGAGATATCCCCGGGGAGCAAGCCGCGGTTTAGACTTAACAGAACCGTTGAAGCCATTGCCATGGGGCCAAGGCGAATGGTTGGCTCATGGAGGCGACGCAACCATTATCGCGATAGGTCCCATGGTCTATCATGCCTTGACGGCACGAGAAATTTTGGCTGAAGAAGGTTATGATATCGGGGTCGTGAATGCCCGCTTCATTAAACCGCTTGATACCGCTCTATTGCGTCAAGTGGTGCAAGAAACCCGCGCCATTGTGACGCTCGAGGAACATGTGGTGGCTGGGGGATTCGGGTCAGCGATTAATGAATGGCTGAATGCCGAAGCTATCGAATTGCCGATTTTGAACGCGGGATTGCCCGATGAATTTATTGACCATGGATCTGCTAGTTACTACTTGAATTTATACGAACTCAATGCCGAAGGTCTAGCGCGGAGGGTCAGAACGTGGCTTCCTCAAACGGAAAGAGCCAAAAAATAGATCAGGGCAATCAACGCTTAGACCGTGTTATGGTTGACCAGGGACTGGTACCCACACGCTCTAAAGCTCAGGCCTTGGTTATGGCGGGACAGGTTTTTGTCAATGGCGTCAAAATTACCAAGGCTGGAACCCTGGTCAATGGGGACGCAAAGATTGAAGTTCAGGGGAGCGCTCACCGCTATGTGAGTCGTGGCGGTTTAAAATTGGAAGCCGGGTTAAAGCATTTTGGTTTAGATCCCCAAGGATGGAGAATAATCGATATCGGAGCATCCACAGGCGGATTTACTGACTGCTGGTTGCAACATGGGGCATCTCATGTCTGGGCTGTTGACGTGGGCTATGGACAACTTGACTGGAAGCTTCGCAATGATGACCGCGTAACGGTTTTGGAGAAAACCAATGCCCGCTGGTTGTCGGCTGAGATGTTGGGGACAAGAGACCTAGCGGACGCAGCATCAATTGATGCGTCTTTCATTAGCATGGAGCTGTTGCTGTCTCCTCTGCGGACCTTATTGAAGGAGGAAGGATGGGTTATTGGACTGGTCAAGCCGCAATTTGAAGCCGGCCCGGAGCATGTTGGCAAACATGGGGTGGTCAGAGACCGCCAGGTACATGTCGATGTGTTACGACGCTTCATGGCTTATGCGCAAAAATTGGGTTTTAGCGTCATGGGATTAACTCCGTCCCCTATCCGCGGCCCCGAGGGCAACATTGAGTTTTTGAGTCTTCTCAGTAATCGACAACCCGTGACGACGACGCACAGTATTGATATTATCCAAGTCGTGGATCAAGCATGGGACCGGGAGGAACCTCATTGAAACGGCTGTTAATTTGGCCCAATACCGATAAGGATCAAGTCAGGGGATTGACCGGGAGAATTTCGAAATGGGCCACCGATCACGGTATCGATACCATAATTCCCACGGCTTTAGCCGAAGCGGTGGGATATCCTGATCTCGGCCAGGATCTGGATCATGTGCCAGAAGGTAGTGTCGACGGCATTATCGTCTTAGGCGGCGACGGAACACTTTTGCATGCAGCAAAAGCGTTGGCGCATCTCAATTGTCCAATTTTGGGAGTGAACCTGGGACATTTAGGCTTTTTGACAGAAGTTGAAGTGCCCGACTTGTTGCCTGCTTTGACTGCTATGGTGAATAATCAATATGACATTGATCAGCGTCACTTATTAACGGCGCGGGTGATGCGAGGACATCGCGAATTGGCTCATTTTGAAGCCATGAACGACGTCGTCGTCACCAAGGGCCCTTTTGCCCGGCTGATCAATCTCGAAACTTTTGTCGATGATGCCTATGTCACGACGTATCCTGCCGATGGACTGATTGTCGCGTCTCCGACAGGATCAACGGCATATTCATTATCGGCTGGTGGACCGATTTTGAGTCCGGCCTTGAGTGTCATGGTCGTAACGCCAATCTGTCCACATTCGTTTTTTGACCGTTCTATAGTCATCAATGGGGATCAACAAGTGAAAATCCGTGTTCGGGCCATGCACCGAGATACCTTGGTAACGGTGGATGGCCAAGAAACCTATCCCCTGGTGGATGGCGATGAAGTTTTAGTGGAAACCAGTCCGACCACCATCCGGCTGTTTCGTCGGCCGGGTTGGAGTTTCTTCCAAGTTTTAAGGGGCTGGCGAAAGGGGCATTAGGACTATGCGTCATGATAAACGCACACGTCAATCATTAATTCAAGAAATCATTACGACACAACCCGTAGAGACGCAAGAAGAACTGTCGGAAATTTTAGCAGCCAAAGGGATGCCGGCAACCCAGGCCACAATCTCCCGTGATATCAAAGATTTAGGGTTAATTAAGGTGCCATACCAAGATTCTCACCGCTATGCCTTGCCCGACGACCGGGCGCTTGGGGTGACTCGTGACCGCCTCCGTCGTTTATTGCGGGAAGTCTTAACCGGATATGTTGTCAGTGAGAACTTGGTTGTGGTTAAGACCTTAACAGCAGGGGCAGAAGTGGTCTCGGAAGCCATCGATAAAATGGATTGGCCGGAAGTGGCTGGTACCTTAGCGGGTGAAAACACGGTATTAGTCGTAGCCCGGTCTAAAGAAGAAGCGCCGATATTGGCGAAACGGTTAGAAGAGTTACGTTGATTGGATGTGGGATATGCTAACCGCATTAAACGTAGAAAACTTCGGCTTGATTCACCATGCTGATGTGACTTTTGATAAGGGATTTACTGCGGTAACGGGTGAATCCGGGGCAGGAAAATCCTTGCTACTGACGGCTATTCCCGCGGTCTTTGGCCTGTCGGGAACGGCTGATCAGGTTGGTCCTTTTGGCAATAGTTTTCGCATTCGGGCAGCTTTTTCAGTGTCCCCTGCTGATCTTTTGTGGAATGTGCTTCGTCAATGGGGAATTGAAGAAGACGATACCTTAATTATTCAGCGGGATATGACCGCTGAAGGGCGATCCACATACCGGGTCCAGGGACAAATCGTTACCCGTCAGGTGCTACGGGAGTTGGCTCCGGAACTTATTGATTTTAGCGGGCAACACCATGCTTTACGTTTATTTGATTCCAGCCCGTTATTATTGTGGCTCGACCATTATGCCCAGCTAGAACCCTTGCGCTCACAAGTCGAAACAGCTTATCATGCGTGGCGTAAGCAAAAAGCTGCACACGCCGAGTTGACGGCGAATGTCCCAGATGCGCATATCATTGCGTCCAAGCGCCAAGAGGTTGAAGAATTGCTGCAACTCCACTTAGATGCCGAAGAAGAAGAACGCTTAAGTCGTGAGTTAACCCGGTTACACTCTCGCCAACGCCTCTTAGAAATTTTACACACCATAGAGCAGGATTTGGATAATGCCGAATCAGGTAATGTGGTCAGCTTGTTAGGCCGAATTGCGCGGAATGTGGAGAATTTAATGCGTCTGGATGCTGATGCCATGTCACTGGGAAGTCTTGTTGACCAGACGATTAGTGTGGTCGACGAGTTGCGACTCGCTCTTAATGAATGGGCTAGCCATCTCGATCAAGAACCAGGACAATTGGAAGCACTTGAGAGTCGCGCTAACGAATTGGCAAAAGTCAAACGCCGCTACAATATGGGAATTGATGAATTAGTACGGTATACTGAAACGTTGCAGCAGGATCTTGAGAAATGGGAAAACTTTGAATGGGAACTCCATATTGCCGAACGCAAACTTCGTGACGCAGAAAGCGAATATATGCATCGGGCAGAGGAACTATCGAAGCAACGGCGGGTGGCAGCTGAGGATGTTAGTGGAAAGTTGTCGGAACTCGTTCATGAAATGGAAATGCCAGCGTCCCAAGTGCGCTTTGTTCTAGAAACAAATGAACCGGCGCAGTGGGGCCTCGATCATGCTGCCATTTTCTACGCCTCCTCGGCGCAGCAAGACATGAAACCCGCAACCAAAGTGGCTTCGGGTGGTGAATTGGCTCGCCTGGCATTGGCCATGGCCGTGTTAGGTGGAAGTCATGGTGGAGCGACTTTGATATTTGATGAGCTAGATGCGGGGCTGGGCGGGCAAAGTGCTGCTCGCGTGGGCCGTCTCTTGCGGTCATTGGGCGAGCATCGTCAAGTGATTGTAATTAGCCACCAGCCGTCAGTGGCCGCTAACGCGCATTCTCAGTGGATCGTGGTGAAGACTCCAGATGAGAATGGGGTGCGGTCCATTGTGAAATGTGTTGAAAATCACGACCGGGAACAAGAAATCGCCAGAATGCTGAGTGGACAATCTGATGCAATGGCAACTTCGCACGCACGACATTTGCTGGAATGGGGAAAACGGGGGGATTAATTTGCAATGGCTCCTGGACAGCAACCGCGTGCTCGTCAGCGCGGTCACTGCCGCAGTGACTGCACAACTGTTGAAATTTCTGATTTACGTGGTATCCCGTCATGAACCGCGTTATGACCGCCTGGTTGGTGCTGGGGGCATGCCCTCGTCCCATTCCGCCATGGTCGTTGCTTTGGTCTCATCAATTGGATATCAGTACGGCTGGCGGTCGGGAGAATTTGCGATCAGTGCTGTTTTTGGCCTCATTGTGCTTTATGACGCGATCCATGTGCGGCGTGTGGTAGGGCTGCAATCTCGGTATCTTAATCTGGTGTCCCGCTCAGAATACGTCGCAGATATCGACCGGGATTTTCCGGAGTTTGTGGGCCATACCCCCTGGGAAGTGGCTGCCGGCACGATTTGGGGTCTGATTATTAGTAAATTCTTTTATTAAGATTCACGTGACGTAGTGATATTTCAAGGAGAACCGGATGCGGATATTAATCGCCAGCTTACCCATAGGAACAGGCCATGATATTGCGGCCAAAGCATTGGCAGAAGCTTGTTTAAAGCTCGGAATGGAGGTCGAGTTCTCTGAGCATTTAGTGGGAAAGGCACGCATTGAAACCGGATTATATTTTTGGGCTTTAAAATATATTCCGCGTCAATATGGGTATATTTTTCGCTGGGGCGATCATTCGCCATTGCAGTGGGCTAAACATCGTCAACGTTGGATGCGTATTGGGCAGGAGATCTTGAATCATGTTTACGATCTCTATGAGCCGGACATCATTCTGGCCACTCATCCTTTTGCCTTAAACGCATGGGCAGGGGTGAAAGAGATCCATTCCCATTTGAAACTTGTTGGGGTGTTGACCGATTTATCGGTACACCGCTTTTGGTATGAACCATTGGCCGATGCCTATACTGTGTGGTTGCCGGAACAAGTAGAAGATTTGGCGCGCTTTGGGGTGAAAAAAGAACAGGTTTGGCAGACAGGAATTCCTATTCGGTCGTCCTTTCATGAACCAGCATGGGAATTGCCGCTTTATGCAAAAGATCCCATTGTGCTTCTGGGGGGCGGTTTGGGGATGGGACCATATTACCGTATTTTGCGTAAATTGGCCGAAGCCGATTATCCTGTTGTGGCCGTATGTGGACACAACGAACGTCTGCGTTGGCATCTTGATCAATATTCGTGGCCCGATGTCGTCACTATCGTTGGATATGTGGAAAAAATGCCATTATTGTTGCATCACTCCCGGCTGGTGGTCGGCAAACCGGGGGGTGTTACGGCAGCAGAAGTCGCCCAATCGCATGTGCCATTCATTTTGACCCACTGGATTCCCGGACAGGAAGAAGCCAATCGGGATCGTTTGTTACTCCATGATATGGCCGTGCGTGGCGACAAAGACTTATTAAAATGGGTTCGGAATATTCTTCCCGAAGAATCTCCCCTACGCCGCAAAATTATTCATCATCAAGAACTGTGGGCGCGTCCGCATGCCGCCTCCGATATTGCCAATCGCTTATTAAACCTTTAAGACACTGTTTTGTTGAGGACGCGTGTAATCCGCCAAAATATGATGAGTCGTGGATAAAAGAATTCTTACCGAGGAAAACATTGCGCAATGATCCACTAAAGTTGACAGCAATTTTTCCTAAACCCACCGGTTTTGCAGCAAGCGCTTAAAAAAATGGCTAAGATTTTGCCGCAGGTCTGGCTGCACAGTCAGACCTTGGTCGTAATTCCGGGCATGAATTCTCCTCGTTTCCGAGACCTTAAAAAGGGAAACAAATAAGAGGAGGTGAGAACCATGAAACGGCGTCAACAACTTGCACGCATTATCGGTTTGATCGGGGCGGCAACGGTCATCATCACCGGATTTCTTCCCCCTGTGCGCCAAATGGTTAATCTCCCCAAAACCATCATGGTTCCATCGGGTCAGCACATTTCATTGCCCTGGAGCACGTGGCTTTCGCTGGGATCACCCAAAGCCTATCCTGTGTTTGTGGAACCGGGGCGGGTCGATATATGGGGAGCAAATCCTGGACATTTTGTGTTACAACCTAAACTGTTTGGATGGATTCCCTGGCGACCGGTTCCCGTCGACGTGACGAAACCGCTTTACGAAGTGCCAGGTGGACAGTCGATCGGGGTGGTGGTCAATACCCGGGGACTGGTGGTGAGAGGTTATGCGCCCATTGTCGTCAACGGCCACTTGGTGGATCCGGCCGAAGAGGCGGGAATCGACAAAGGGGATGTCATTGTGGAAGCTAATCATCATCTGGTGACATCCAACCAGGCCCTTGAACAAGCCGTCCAGAGATCGGGTAAACGGCATCAGGCGGTGGCCCTCGGAGTGCAAGGAGCTCGTCACTTTCATTGGCGCTATGTCAGGCCTGTATGGTCTCAAACACAGCATGCGTGGCATATTGGCGTGGTGGTACAAGGCGGGGCAAGCGGAGTCGGCACCTTAACGTTTTATGATCCCCACACGTTAAAATATGCGGCGTTGGGACATAGTATAACCGATGGGCTAACACGCATACCGATTTCGGTGAGAAGTGGTCAATTAACGGGTGCTCGCATTGTTGGAATAATCGCAGGATCTATTCATGGACCCGGTCAAAAAATTGGCGTGTTGGCTAATGGGCATAATGTTCAGGGTAACGTAGTCAGCAATGGCCTTTTTGGTATTACCGGCATCTTGAGTCATAAGCCGTTATGGGGTCCCAAAAAAGCCTTGCCTGTGGCCTTGCCCGATCAGGTCCATCCAGGTCCCGCTCAAATTATCACTGTGTTACATGGTCAGTCCCCGCAATTATTTTCGATCCGTATTTTGAAAACGTATTTACAATGGCACGCCCATACAAAAGGCTTGTTGTTTGAAGTGGATGATCCAGCCTTGTTGCGCCAGACCGGTGGTATTATTCAAGGGATGAGTGGCAGTCCCATTATTCAAGATGGTCATCTGGTGGGAGCCGTGACGCACGTCTTGATGAGTCGACCCTCACTAGGCTACGGCTGCTATGCCTATTGGATGGTCAAACAAAAATCTTTTTCGTAAGCCGATTTTTGCAGGAAATTCGACGGACGATCGCGAAATCGTTCGTCATATTTCCCTAATGTCATCGGACGAGGGTGGTACGCGAAATGGAAAAATCTCCCCAAGCCGCATTTGTGATGTGGGTCTTTTTGACCGTTACAACAGGCATTTTGTGGGTGTTATTACAATATGGCCGTACATTATGGCTACACACGCGTACAGCATACATTCGCATTGCGTATCTGCAACAAGCCGGCCTGCTGTCGAATGAAACCGAAAAATGCGTGAATTTGGAGGGAAAAGAGACTTCGCAAGAGGAAGGAGATGAGGCAAAATCGTAGAAGAAAGATCTGTGCCAATTTTTGAATGAGATGCAGGGGGCTGGGACATGGCAATAAAGGTATTAATCGCGGATGACAATCGCGAATTCTGTGAATTATTGCAAGAAGCGATACGTGGCGAAGAAGGACTGGAAGTGGCCGGTATTGCTAACCATGGTATGGAAGTATTAGAACTGCTTTCACAACAACCTGTGGACGTCATTGTTCTTGACATCATTATGCCTCATTTAGACGGCATTGGTGTTTTAGAGCGTCTGGCTCAAATGGATTTACCCAATCCGCCACGAGTTATTATTTTAACGGCATTTGGACAAGAAACTATGACACAAAAGGCGCTAGAACTAGGTGCCGACTACTATATACTCAAACCTTTTAATCTAAAAGTGTTGGCTTCTCGCGTTAAACAATTGGCGGGATCGCCAGCGCCGGCCAAAAAATCTAATGTACCCTCAGGCAAAATTACGGTCGTTCCGGTCAAGAACCTTGATGTCGAAGTGACCAATATTATTCATGAAATTGGGATCCCTGCTCACATCAAAGGTTATTTATATTTACGGGAAGCGATTGTGATGGTCATTAACCGTGTGGATTTATTAAGCGGTGTGACCAAAGAGTTGTATCCGGCCATTGCATCAAAATATAAGACAACGCCCAGCCGAGTCGAACGAGCTATTCGTCATGCGATCGAAGTGGCTTGGTCCCGAGGAAATGTCGATGTAATTAACGGCATTTTCGGACATACTGTCAATCGAGACCGGGGTAAACCTACGAATTCCGAGTTTATTGCCATGGTGGCGGATAAGCTAAGAATGCAAATCAAGGCCAGTTAAGCCCCTTTCGGGGCTTTTTTTAGTCCTGTCACCAAAATCTCGGGCATAACGGTTTACCATCTACGAGGTTTATGCCATCATGATGAGCGGAGTCGGCAATGGCGGCTCCCAGCCATCCAACCGAAAAACAGAAAGGAAGTGACTCTCGCGCGTCTTGCGCGAGTGAGGAATGAACATATTTGAAGCGATGGAACAGTATGGTCACGAGGAATTGGTCTTTTGGTATGACCATACCACAGGATTGAAAGCGATCGTGGCGATACATGATACAACGCTCGGTCCGGCTCTCGGTGGTCTTAGAATGTGGCCGTATGATTCTGAAGATGATGCCATTACCGATGTTCTTCGACTGTCCCGGGGGATGACATATAAAAATGCGGCCATGGGACTAGACTTAGGAGGCGGAAAGTCTGTGATTTGGGCGGACTCGCGCCATGATAAGTCGGAGGCCATGTTGCGCTCTTTTGGCCGTCTCATTCAAAGTCTAGGCGGGCGCTACATTACTGCGGAAGATGTGGGGGTTAACGCCGATGATATGGCTGTGATTGCCCGTGAAACCGAATTTGTGGGCGGCCTGAAGGAAACCAGTGGCGATCCCTCGCCGGCGACTGCGGTGGGCGTTTTGGAAGGCATGAAGGCGGCCATGAAAATGGCATTTGGTTCGGACGATTTCCACGGTCGTACAGTAGCCATTCAAGGATTAGGACATGTGGGAAGTTTATTGGGCGAAATGCTCAAAGAAGCCGGAGCCCAATTAATTGTGACGGACATTCATCCTGAAGAGGGCAAACAAGTTGCGGAACGCCTCGGAGCCAAATGGGTGGAACCCCAAGAGATTTATGGTGTAGAGGCTGACATTTTTGCCCCGTGTGCGCTGGGAGCCATTATCAACGACGGCACCATTCCCCAGTTTAAATGCAAAGTCATTGCGGGTTCAGCAAATAACCAACTCAAAGAACCCCGCCATGGTTTGGAGCTCATGCGTCGCGGGATTGTGTATGTCCCGGATTACGTGATTAATGGTGGTGGCGTCGTCAATGTTGCCGATGAATTTCACCGAGATGGATACAACAAAGAACGAGCCTATGCCCGTGTTCGCGCGATTGGCAAACAGGTTGGGGAAATCTTGACCCGTTCCCAAAAGGAGAATATTCCGACCCAAGAAGCCGCTGACCAGGTGGCTGAACACCGCATCCGGGAACTCGGACAGATTAATTCGACCTATATTCCCGAATAGTGCCCAGAAAATAAAGGAATTTTCAAAGAGGATATCGAATTGTTGGATATCCTCTTTGAGTGCATTGCATGCGGATTTGTGTTTTGAGGCGGTGCCCAACAAAGTTTTGTGCCAGCTTCGAACCAAAAGAGGTGGATCTGGTCAAAAAGTCCTCAACTCGGGTAACGCCAAGAGCCCCAGTAGGGCATTCAAAACAAAAGCCTAATGACTGAGGATTTCAATAAATGAACGGGCGGCAAGGATGTATCTTACAGTCATTTCCGATCCTTTCCTTGCACGACCATTTCACAATGACAGTCTAATGAAGGAGTTTCCGTCCGGATGAGCGGAGAATTCGATCACGTTTCTGTGGATGAAATTGAAGCCCTGATAAAGCGTTTACCCACCGTATTGCGGTGTCATGTTGCGGTAAATGAATGGGGCGCTGTAGAAGAAATTCACGTGTTGACCACGCTGGATCGCTCGCCCAAGCAGATCGTGCGTGATGTGGAAAGTGCGTTATTAGCCCAATGGAATTTGCGCGTGGATCATAAGAAAATATCGGTGGCTCAAATAATAGATGACAGTCATATGCAGCCCCTACCCCGGCTGACGGTTGCGGAGTTTCGTATGGACCTAGATACCATTCATCAAACCGGTCATAGTTTTGTGCGTCTGCAGCCGAGCAATGATGAGTTGACGAGTTATGAAGGACACTGGCAAGGTCGGTATGTGCCAAGTCAATACCATTACATGATGGCGTGGGCTACGGTTGAAGCGTTAAACCAAATCCCGGAGTTGCCTGAACCCTTTGTGTTGTCCGAATTGAAGACTTTTACGTTAGCCGGACGGACTGTTGTGGCAGTGGCCCTTAGTTATGTGACATCGAAACGGCGAGAAGAGATTTTGGTCGGGGCCGCGCCGGAACGTGGAGACGGGCAGGGGGCAGCCGTACGGGCCGTGTTGGATGCCATTAACCGGCGCTTGGCGCAAATCCAACGACCGAGGCCTGCGCATCTAGCAACCGGAGATATCCTGTCACCTGGTGAGACAGCGGGAGACGAGCATTGAGGGAAGCTTGCCTGTTTTCTGGGGAAATGGGGTGTAAGCCACGGAGCAGGACTGGGTTGTTATACATAAAAAACCGCCTTTCCCAATAGCCTTTGGAGCAACGAACAAGATGATGCCGAATTAGCTGTCTTCTTATCTTAATGGCGATCCCGGAAACAACATCATGCTAACACGGTGATCTAAAGGGCATAACCTGGTTTCACAACCTTAGCACAAGGTTTTGACCCACATGCTTTATTTCGATGTGACCACGAAAGCTCAAGAGCACAACATGGTGAGAAAGAGGGATAAATATGTCTCGTGATAGATGGGTAGAAGTACCCCAAACCAACCGCAGCGCTAAAGCCCGCATCCAAAAACCTCATTCAACTCAAAACGCGGCTCCAGCGCATGTTTCTACAGGACCAGCGGGTAACCGTACGAGTTATGTCCAGGATGCTTTTTATCAGCATTTGATGACTGAGCGGTCTTTAGTCGAAGTCGTATTTTTGGATGGCATGTCCCTAATAGGAGTCATCGACGGGTTTGATACCTATGCCATTTTATTATTGAGCAATGGTGAGGAGATTCTGGTTTTTAAATCGGCCATTCGTTATATTCATCTTTATTTGGGTGATGGCAATGAGGAGCAAAATGTGTAAGATATAAATTAAGCGAGATGGTTAAAGGCCATGTTTTTAACCACTGCTCCAATTCACGTACAGAACCTACGAATAATATTTTGTGGGGCTTAAGATTCAAGAGTCATCACCTCTTTTGGTTACATTGAGTATGCAACATGAAAGGAATTTTATACCTATGGAGCATCGTTCGGGTCCCGGACAATGGGTATATCAAGGTCGAACGATATCTGTTCGTGTAGACCCCGTGAAGGTGAGAACGATTTTCACTTCACGCGAAGTGGTGGTCCGCGTGCCAGCGGTGGCGGTTATTGCGGAAACACATGATGCTCAAATTGTGATGATCAAGCAATATCGATGGGCTGTCGGCCAGTGGTTATATGAATTGCCCGCAGGAAAAGTGGATGGAACCGAGAGCCCTTTGATGGCGGCCAAGAGGGAATTACAAGAAGAAACAGGATATCTGGCGAATGAGTGGTGGTTGGTGAGGACGTTTTATCCCACCCCTGGCTATAGTGATGAGAAAATCTTTTTGTTTTACGCCCGGGATTTAACTCATACTCAAGCACATCTCGATGCAGACGAAGAAATCGACACAGAATTATGGGACATCCATAAGATTCGCGCCTTTCTCGAATCTGCTGAGGACATTAATGGGATCGCATTGACCGGGCTACAATGGTGGCTGTGTAAAGATATCGATTAAGATGCGTTATACACACGCCCTTGAGGAGGCGTTTGTCCATGGAATCGATACCGTTAATTGAGGATATCCATGCGGAGTTGCTCCAGGCCAAACATCATGGCCATGACCTTTTAAAACGCTTTGGCGTCTGGATGCGCCAACACCGGGAACGGCGCGGACTTACAGTTACCGAACTCGCGCACCGTATAGGTGTCTCGCAAGTCCTCATAACACGCGTAGAACGAGGCAATGCTGTCTTAAGTGAAAGCAAATTATCAAAAATTTTTGAAATCCTTGAAATACATCCCATGTTCTGGCGGCGCTTTCAAGAGAGTCACGAGGATCCTAACATTCATGAACAGGCTCACATGCTTCATGCCCAATTGCAGACGGCACGGATTTGTTGCCCTGCTTTGATGCTGGAATTCGGCTGGTATGTTCGTCATTATCGTCATCAAAAACATTGGACGGAAACGGAACTGGCAGCAAAAGTGGGGGTGACGAAGCAGACCATCTGTGGGGTAGAGCAAGGGAAGATGGTTCCGAGTGCGACCTTAATTACTCATTTGGCGGAACAACTCAATATGTCGCTGCGCGATTGGCGTATTCCTTCTAATCACGGGATTTTTGACGGCCCCCAGGATCTTTTTTGGCATACGCTGACGCGGTTATGGGGAGGGTTAGCAGACGAGGATAAAATGGTCATCTTGCAATTAATTGGCCGTTTGAGTCGGGATGAATCGCGTTGGGATGACCAGCAATCGTGGAATACTGTGGGAGAAAAAGCCGAAGGTCAACTCTTAGGTCTAGATCCTTAAGAATCCTCATAGGCTGTTGTAGGGGGGACAGCCATGGTGACAACTCACCCTGCGACCATTTGGGATGAATATCTCCGTCATTATTGGACGCCAGTTTATATTGCCACGGCCGCGTTTGCGGTCGGACTCCTCTTTGGTGTCTTAGCGATTGGAACATTGACACCAGCTGATATTTTTTCCTTGGAGACGTATTTACGCCATTTTGTTGATTTGGAAACCACATCGCCAACATATCATGGCGTATTTCAACCCGCCTTAACGAACAATTTGAAAATTTTAGGTCTGCTCTATATTCTCGGGGTTTCAGTGGCTGGAATGCCCCTCGTGGTCGTGGCCTTGTTTTTCCGCGGGTTCGTCCTGGGTTTTTCGGCCGCATTCATGATTTCCTCATTACATTGGCAAGGCATCGTTCTAACACTCATCACGATCGTGTTACAAAATGTATTCATCGTTCCCGCTCTCATTATTGTGGGTGGGGTGGCATTAGGTTTTTCTTGGCAACTCATTGCGACGAGAAGCCCCGCGGCAAAACAGTCATTAGCTCAACGATTTGGTGCTTTTACGACATTGGTTCTGGCCATGGGATTGGTCATGGTTGTCGGGACGTTTTTAGAAGCCTATGGCGCGCCTTTTTTGATGCATTTATTGGGCCAATGGGGTATTTGACCTATGATTCTATCGGGCTCCGGGCCTTGTTGATGTTGCGATTTTTAAGAGCTCTTTGACGAACACAGATCTAAACAGCATGATCATGTCAATCACACCCTGTGGCCAGAGAAGAGCGGGGACTTTCTCCAGATAGTCCACTGGCATATCAGAGAGCTAAATAGAAGCATTTCTTGTCCTGCCGTGGAGACAAGGACATGCCTTGGGTTTTCAGCTTCAGATTTTCAACGATAGGCCTTTCCGTGCATGCATCAAAAGAAGCTGGCGAGTCCGATGTGCCTTGACATCAACTTTTTCTCCGGATGGACTTACATAATATGTGACCTTCATGGAAAACGGTTAGGCTCTTCATAAACATCAAAGACCTGTCAAAATTTGCTCGCGCCATGCCATCAGTCTTTGGTAAATGCGGCGACTTAAAGATTGGGCAGCGGCTAACGACTCGGCTGCAAAGCGCAGCGGAGAAGACATGGGCCACTGGGCGAGACGCCACAATTCTGGTCCCAGCAGAGTTGCGATAATGGGATAGCCTCCAATGGTGCCGCGTTGATTCAATAACACAATAGGTTGTCCATCTGGAGGGACCTGAATGGCGCCCGGTACTGTACCTTCAGACAACCGGCTGGCGGCCTGGTTATGGGGGGGCACGGGGCTTCCCATCAGCCGAATCCCCATGATGTTGCTTAGCTTGTTAATCGTATACGATTCCTTGAAAAAGGTTTCTAAGGTATTGGATGAAAACTCATAAGCATGGGGTCCGAGCACGACTTTGAGCGGTTCTTCTGTGGAATAATAGGCCCAATGGGGAGCAGTATGTACCGTGGCCGGCCATGGGGTTTCTATGGGTTTTAGGGGAATACGGTCGCCCGACCGTAAAGAGCGACCATGCCATCCTCCAATACCCGCTGTAAAATCTGTAGAACGGCTCCCCAAAATGACGGGAGTGTCAAGCCCGCCTTGAATAGCTAAATAAGCCCGGGACGTTGTTAGGCGCCCGATCTGCACGAGTTGTTGGGATTTCGCCATGAGCGTCATTGCACCGGAATAGATTTCGTTATCGATGCGCACAGTTTCGGCTCCCACCACGGCAAAAGTTACGGGATGATCAGCAGTGAATTCCAATCCCTGATAAGTCATTTCAATGGCGGCTTCGTGCAAATCGTTATGAACCAAGGTCTGTGCAATCACAAAAGACTGGAAATCTAATGGACCACACCGATTGAGACCCAAATATTCAAGTCCAGGGCGGCCCAGATCTTGAATGTGAGAAAAAGCGCCTGCTTTAACAATATGAAGGGTTCTCATGTAACCCACTCCACGCTCATGGATTGTTCGGGATTGGCCGCGAATTGATCATATTCAGCACGACTAATGGGAAAAAAGTGCAATAAATCTCCCGGATGATAGACGATGGGAGGATTGTTGTGAGGGCGAAACAGAGTCAAGGGAGTGCGTCCAATCAGGTGCCATCCCCCAGGGGTCGTGACCGGATAAATCCCTGTTTGACGTCCCCCAATCGCCACAGAACCAGCGGGAACTTTGGGCCTTGGAGTTTGACGCCGCGGCGTTATGAGTTGTGGTGAAAGACCCGACAAATAAGGAAAACCCGGAGAAAATCCTACGGCTTCAATCCGGTAATCCGGGTAAGTATGCAGTTCAATAACCTCTTCAACGGAAAGATGATGAAAGTTCGCGACATAGGCCAAGTCGGGACCAAATTCTTCATCATAACAGACAGGAATGTGATATCGTTTTACACCTCCATCACTCAATTCTGATATCTCCAGATATTGCTGAAGGATCTCAAGAACATTCTGAAGAGATTGATTCCATGGATAAGATATCGTCAAGGTCGTATAGCTGGGAATCAACTGCCAAGACGTTGTGCGACTATCCCGTCGAACTTGGTCAAAGATTTTATAGATAACTTGCGGATTCTCATATCCCGGCGCTTGAGAAAAATCTAATTGGATATTAAAGTCTCCCATTTCATACCATCGAATGGCCAATTGTAAACCGATCCCTCACCTGGTTAATGTTTGTTCTGACCTCATGGACAGCTGTAACTCGGGTATGCGCTCGTCACGGCTGCATGGTTGATAACGAAATATTCATGTACGGCCTTTGAAATTTGCACATCTTCATCCTTCAGCATAAGTATCCAGAAAGTCTTATGCCGCTGACTTTTGCCTGAATACAAGCCATGCATGAGAATTTATTCTTTCCCGTGTAGTGAAGCGGTGTACGCCTTTGGGCTTGTGCAAGGCGGAATTTTTCGAGCCATGCATTGCCGGGTACCCTAATGTGTTTTCTACGGGCTGTTGCTCGCATGCTCTAGTACCTGCTCAAAAATCGCCAACAATCTCACTATATCTTCATTAATGCTATCATAAACATTACGCCTTTTGGGAACACGGCCTGCTCGAAAAAGACGTTTGGTGGAAGCTGACCTATCTCCGCCTTGTCACCGACCTTTCACGTGGGGGATTGAGCCTACCGGTGACCCATGGGAATTTTTTGACCAATCGTGACAACATAAAGACCAAAAATAGTCGATGTTCCTGTCTTCATTTGACGGTAACAATGCGCTACCCCGTAGTTTCCGGTTAAAATAATACCATGTCTAAAGACTTGAGAAGTAGAATCGAGAAGAAGAAAGAAGGAATATGATGGCGTATTATGCAGCATGGCTGACAATTGTAGATGCTGAATTGAATCAACAAACCCGTCCACAGCATTTGGCCTATTTAAAGCACCTTCATCAACACGGAAAAGTGGCGTGGGCCGGTCCTTTTACTGATAAGTCTGGGGGAATGGTCATTTACCAGACGGATAACACCGAGGAGGCCATGGAGCTCGCCCACAATGATCCGGCTGTCACATCAGGTGCCCGCACGGTTGTGGTGAAGCCCTGGGAATTATTGAATTTTGAAGCGTTATAATTTCTCTCGTGTGGTACTGATTACCGGGACGTCAAGTGGAATTGGCCGAGCTATGGTACAATTTTTGGCCGATAAACACTATATGGTGATTGCCACTGCTCGTGATGCGGAAAGGATAACCGATCTTCCTGCAGCAGCTCATCTTTCATTGGACGTGACCCAACAAGCCCAAATCGATGAGGTCGCACAATATGTCATGCAGCAGTTTGGACGCCTGGATGTCTTAGTGAATAATGCGGGTATGGCAATACGAGGGAGTCTTGAGGATGTTCCGGAAACGATGTGGGAGACGATTTTTGATGTAAACGTCATGGGCCCTGTACGGATGATTCAGGCTTTTGCCCCGTATTTTCGCCGGCAACAATACGGCCACATCATTAATATCACTACCGTCAGGTCACTGTGGGGTATGCCCTTCCTTGGAAGTTATACCGCTAGCAAAGCGGCATTAGATGCGCTAACAATGGCCCTGAGTGATGAAATGGCAGCATGGGGAGTTTTTGTGACGTTAGTTCGGGTGGGATTAACCAAGACGCCGTTATTTCAGCGTTCTAAACAATATTCAGAGCCTTGGATGACTTCCCACTCACCTTATTGGAATTCATATCAACGCGGGCAAAAAATGTTTGAGCGGATAGTGCGTTTTGCGGTGAATCCGCAGGTCATTGCCCAAAAAGTCGAGAACGTAATGAGTTCCTCACGTCCGCCCCGGGTTCTAACCATACCTCTACAAGCCCGGATTTTTGATAATTTATCTCCCTTATTACGCTGGCTAGGCCCGCTAAGAAAGACTTAACCTTCTGAAATCCCGTCAGGCTTTGGTGATTTAAGCCTGACGGGATCGTCAATTATTCCGACTTGGTTTGGGGATAGATGGGATGGGGCTGGTAACGGCGTGGGGAATTTTCCACCAGCGCTGGCACCACACTGCTAAAAGCGATTCCCCCTAATATCAAAAGAATCCCTAACCACCGAGAAAGGTCCACAGACTCTCTGAGCCACAGTGATGATAAAATCACGGCGACTGGCAATTCCCAAGCCGCTAAAATTCCGGTTAACGCCGGTGGTAACTTGGGAGCGCTCACATAAATGGCAATGAGAGGAATGGTAAGACTAAACAGTCCAATGACGGTTCCCCATGTCCAAATTTTAAGAGAAAATAGCTCTTGGGGAGTCTGCCACGGCTGTCCGGCTAGGAGAACAACCACAAAACTGACACTGGTCGAGATGCTCGCCCGTTGCCATGCTGATAACTGACCCACGATTTGTCCGGATAATAAGAGACTTAGCGCGTACAATGTGGCCGCCATCAGGCCGAGTCCCACCGCCCACAGAGGAAAATGCCACTTGGCGGGTCCAGCAGCAAATACGGTGCCGATGACAATGATGGCAATCGCCAGTTGTTCGTGTTTCTTAGGCCATTGCCGCCGGATTAGGCCGTTAATGACCGGAAGAATCCAGGCAAACTGAAAGAGCAAAACGATACCGACGGCTCCGGGGACGAATGCTAAACTATGATAATAGGATAATGATGCTGCCGCTCCGATGACTCCTAATAGAGCCATATAGGCAATTTCTTTTTTACGAGCTTTGGCTATAGGCACACGCTTTTTGGTGCCGAGTGCGCCGAACCATAATAAGATGATACTCACCGGGTATTGGCTGACAGTGAGTTTGGTTACAGGGATACCGTGGGCAATGGCCATTTTGACTAAAGGTGTGACAAGACCATAAGATGTTCCGGCAAGAAGCATCAAGACAATGGATTTCCAGCGAATCGGCGTAAACCTTCGTTCCTCTCTGCGCTAAATTACGGTGTGATGACGACAGCGTTACCTATTATATAGAAATTTTGTTGAAATGCACGGAGGAATTTGCTGTTAATCCGTCTCTTTAGTGTGGCCTTTTTTAGAAGAGGAATTTGAGAGTTGAGCGTATGCCGTGACTGTTCAGGTCCCCATTCTTCAGTGTATTATCGTGATGAGAAAGACGCGGAGAAAGAGGGCGTAGCTTGGATGTTTTGTGCGAAACAGTAGTCCATCTATCGCAAGTGATGCAAAAAACATCTCGAAGCCTGATTGTTCTACAAAAGCAAGATGGAAATCATAGAAAAATAACTTAATGTGGTCGACAAGTCGAAATTTTTCAAACATACAAAGATCAATGAGTAATTGTTGAAAGCTATGATACGGAGACATGATGAAACGAGGGGAAGAGTATCATGACCATAGAACATCGGGGACGGATTTTATGGGAACCCAGCCAGGAAATTCGCAAGACAGCCAATATTACGCAGTATCAACATTGGCTGCAACAACATTATGGGGTTAATGCGGAAAATTACCACGACTTGTGGAACTGGTCAGTTAATCACATTGACGATTTTTGGGCTTCGATTTGGCATTACTTTGACATAATGGCCGAGCATGGATACTCTACGGTTCGAACGGGAGAAACGATGCCTGATGTGCATTGGTTTGACGGAGCGCAGTTGAACTATGCTCAGCATGCCTTACGTTACGCCAATGAGGGTCCTGCTGTTATTTTCCGCCGGGAAGATGGTTATCAAATTGAGTGGTCGTGGCAAGAGCTGGAAGAACACGTAAGGCGACTACGCGGCGCCTTAGTCGAACTAGGCGTTCAGGCGGGTGACCGGGTGGTCGGCTATTTACCGAATATCCCCCAAAGTGTTGCGGCTTTTTTGGCGGCAGCAAGCCTAGGAGCAGTATGGTCGAGTTGTTCACCAGATTTCGGTTTTCAAGCGGTCATGGATCGTTTTCAACAAATCGAGCCAACCATTTTATTTGCCGTGGACGGCTATTTTTATAATGGAAAAGCGCATAACCGCATTCCTGTCGTTGAGAAACTCCAAGAAAACCTGCCCTCTCTGAGAGCAACCATTCTGGTCCCTTATCTCAACCCGTTGGCCCAGCATGAACAGATGCTGTCTTTTGATAAGCTCACATCTTCCGAACCTTTGAATTTTCTCCCTGTGCCTTTTGAACATCCTTTGTGGATTTTATATTCATCGGGAACGACTGGATTGCCAAAACCCATTGTGCAAGGACATGGGGGTATTCTTCTTTCTCATTTGATGGCCCTGACGTTTCACTTGGATTTATCGCGCAAGGACCGATTTATGTGGTTTACGACCACTGGATGGATGATGTGGAATATCGTTGTTTCAGGCCTTTTATTAGGCACAACTATCGTGCTATACGACGGGAGCCCAGCCTATCCTCATGCGGATGTGCTCTGGCAGTTAGCTGAAGAGGTGCAATTAAGCTTCTTTGGCACGAGTGCCGCCTATGTGAGCATGTGTCAGAAGGCTGGGGTAATTCCTCGCCATCGAAATTTGAAGAGCCTACGGGCCATTGGTTCGACGGGTTCGCCTTTAACACCTGAGAATTTTGAATGGATTTATGAAAACGTGTCCCCTACAGTCTGGTTGACCTCTTTGAGTGGGGGAACCGACGTGTGTAGTGCTGTTGTGGGCGGTGTGCCAACACTCCCAGTCCGTAGTGGTGAAATCCAATGCCGGTATCTCGGTTCTAAGGTTGAAGCCTTTGATCCGGAGGGCCATGCCATTTTTAATGAAGTGGGGGAATTGGTGTTGACGGAACCCATTCCGTCTATGCCACTTTATTTCTATGGGGACGAGGCCAAGGAACGTTATCGGGCTAGCTATTTTGATATGTATCCCGGCGTTTGGCGGCACGGTGATTGGATTTTGATTCATGAAGATGGTAGTGTGGTCATTTATGGGCGGTCTGACGCTACGATTAACCGCGGGGGAGTTCGGATGGGGACCAGTGAATTTTATCGTGTGGTCGAAGACGATCCCCGAATTGTCGATAGTATCATTGTGGATCTTAGTACGCCGGAGCATCCCAATGGATTGTTGTTACTCGTCGTGGTCGCACCTTCTTACTCGTTTGATGAGACTCTGGAAAAGGATTTGCGCAGTCGTCTTCGTGAGGCCTTATCACCGCGCCATGTTCCTGATAAGATCCTAGCAATTCCCGAAGTCCCCAAAACGTTAAACGGCAAGAAAATGGAGGTGCCGCTAAAACGGCTGTTAGGGGGGATTCCTCAAGAGAAAGCCTTTAATCCGGGTACCATGATGAATCCTCAAGCTATGGATTTTATCATCCAACATGTTAAACCGCTCGTGAGGAGCTAAACATGTATCAAGACTTTCTTGGACCGGTAAAGGGCGAGGGATGCTCACTCACCGATAAATTCAAGTTGGTCGACTGTCGTAATCCGCGAGAAAAATGGCAATGAGTATTTTAACGAGGCTTCATGAGCTTCAGCACTGAGTGCTGCGCAAGCATCTTGAGCGACGACAAAATTATATCCGAGGTCAGCCCCCACGCGAACCGTACTTTCCACTCCAATGTTGGTGGCAATGCCTCCAATGACGATAGTGTCCACTTCTAATGCGCGTAAAAGGTGGTCGAGTTCAGTGCCCACGAAGGCGCTACGAACATGTTTGGTCACAACATGATCTTCCGGTAATACCGGTAAGGCATCAATAATATTGTATTGTTTGGGATCCACGGGAACAGATCCAGGGCGTGCTAAGAGCACTTCGGATTCGCCACGCATAGACCGTTTAACATGTTCATAAGGCCTGACGTGAACAAAAATGACTGGGACTTGATGCGTGCGCGCTATCGTTAAAAGGCGTTGGCAAGCCTCAATGGTGCTTTGAAATTGATCATGGCGGGCAATTGAATTTTGCATATCAATAAACATTACGGCGGTGCGTTGGCTACTCAATTGTAGCATGACAGAATACCCCCTCAATTTTCCCTGATTTATCGCCTTGTAACAGGAGTATATTATATCGCAAGTTTGGAAAAGATAACCTGTGTAACCAGTCACCGGTTCCGTCAAAAGTTAATCGGTGGATGAATTTTTGCCAAGCTTTGTTACAGTGATGCATTAAGCATTTACAGGCAAAAAGGTACGAATGTGGTAGTTGTTGTGAACATTGTCAAGTTTTAGAGCAACAGACTTTAGGCCTAAACCGCCGGAGATTTCTCAGACACCGGGCAGAATTTTTGTGGTAGACTGACACAGAGAACGTCTTGCGTGGTGATCACGTCGGGACGGTGAGTAAGGGGCGATGAACACGAAAGATTATCAATTTATTCCGCCATCAAAGGCCATGAAATGGACAGGCATTATTGCGACGATCGGCATGTATATTGTTAATCTCGTAGGATTTCTCGATACGCAAACCGGTTCGGCCTTAGGATGCGGTCCAGATTGGCCATTGTGTAACGGCCAAGTTATTCCCAATCTTAATAACATTCACGTCGTTATCGAATTCACTCACCGCATGCTGGTAGGAGGATTTGCGCTTCTCGCAACAATTTACATGATTTGGGCCTTAATTCGCTATCGTTCTTTTGTAGAAGTGCGGATATTTTCCTTAGTGGGCATTGGATTTATTGTGGTGCAATCTGTTTTAGGGGCCTTAGCCGTCGTGTTTGTCAATCCCCCAACAGTGTTAGCACTGCATTTGGGATTTGGCTTGTTGGCGATGGTTGGAGTGGCCTTGTTAACGGTCTTTCTATTTCAACTTGATGCCGAATCGGGTCACCGTCGTTCCGGTATCTCGTTTCGACAAGATACGCCCATCAGTACAAAGCGCTGGGTATGGGGAACGTGGATATACACCTATATCGCTATCTATTGGGGGTCTTATGTCGCGTTTCGGGGAGCCGGTGAAGCCTGTCCTACCTGGCCACTTTGTAACGGCAAGGTATTTCCTGGATTCTCTGGGGCCGTTGGATTAGATTTTATCCATCGGCTGGCGGCAGTGGGCTTAGCCATACTAACCGTGTTGCTTCTGGGCAATTTACGGCACTATAAGGCAACCCGACCGGATTTGTATAAAGGCGCCTTTTGGCTATTTATTGCAGTTATTGCACAAATTATTACAGGAGCCAATCTTGCCTTAAGCCATGTTGCAACTGGCCCTTATCTCCTGCATATTGCGACATTAATGCTGCTGTTTGCGGATATAAGTTATTTGGTTCTGCAAGTTATTCCCCTAAGTAAAGCGGAACAGCCAAATGTAGAACCCGAATCAGGGTGGTCATCGAGGCAAGTGCATAACCCGCAGGGCTAAAGGTCCTTGCGGGTTTTTTTTAGTTTTCGGCGTATGCGCTGTAGCGCATTATCAATGGTCTTGCGTGGACGTTTGACGGCACGGCTAATCTCCTCATAGCTTTTGCCGTGGCGTCTGGCCTCAAAGACCATGCGTTCTAATGGCGTCAATTCGCCTTCAAGCCGTTGAATTAACTGAGCAGAAGTTTCTTGATCGATGATAAAAACTTCTGGAGATGGTTCATGGTGGGCCACTATGGCGTCGAGCCACGACATATCGCTGGTACCATCACGCCCGGGCTGGTCTAAGGACCACGCCGAATTTAAAACTTGATGCTTGGCCCGTGTTGCGCGAACCACCGCCGAAACAATTTGGCGGCTGACACACAATTTGGCAAATCCGGAAAAATAACCGTGGCGCCGGTCATCAAAATGTTGGATCGCACTCCAAAATCCGATCCATCCTTCCTGGATCACATCATCATGCTCGGCTCCTGGGAGAAAATATCGACCGGCGGTCGCTTTAATTAGCGATGCATAACGGGTCATAAGTTGAATAACGGCATCTTCTTGACCACTTTTTGCCCGCATAATCAGCGTGGATTCATCATGCGTTTGATCGATTTGGGTCGAAATTGGAATCCTCCCCCTAACCATTCTCCGAAGACATACACGTTGCATTATACAGGGCAGAGGGGTTCGCTAAAACTGTGATAAATGACGATGAGGACAAGTTTCGATGCAAAATCATGCGTATGGTTTAATTTTCGAGGAGCTTCTCGTTGGACGAAGTCAGGCTAAATTGTGAGAAAATAGGGTGTTGTCATTCAGCTAACAAAATCCTACCGTATGATGAATAGGATGATGAATATGCTGAAGCAAGAATGCCGGAAAGGATGAAAACGTACGTGGTGCAAAATGGTGTGCAGTATATTATCCGCTTGAATATGCAGCGGGATGGATTACCCTTTCGGGACATTGTGCAGTTAGTCGATGATCTCGGGGGAGACATTATTGCCTGGGACCTAGTGCGGGCAGAAGACCAGAAAACCATCCGCGATTTGACGGTATTGATGGGCACGGCGGAAAAACTGCAGACTCTTGTGGAGAAATTGTCCTTGCTAGAGGGCGTCACAGTAGAAAATGTCTCAGACCGGACATTTTTGATGCATTTAGGGGGAAAAATTGAAATTCGGCCTCGGGTTCACATTAAGACCCGTGCGGATTTGTCACATGTTTATACGCCTGGGGTCGCGCGGGTTGTCGAGGCGATTGCGGAGGATCCCGCAAAGGCCTTTCAATTAACGATGAAACGCAATACGGTTGCTATTGTGACCGATGGTTCGGCGATATTGGGTTTGGGGAATCGAGGACCGAAAGCTGCGCTTCCAGTTATGGAAGGGAAGGCGGTCTTATTCAAGTGGTTAGCTGATGTTGATGCTATTCCCATCTGTTTGGACACCAACGATGTCGATGAAATTGTGGAAACCGTTGTGCGGATTGCTCCGGCTTTTGGGGGAATTAATCTTGAAGATATTGCGGCACCCAGATGTTTTGAGATTGAACGTCGGTTGAGTGAACGTCTGGATATCCCCGTATTTCACGATGATCAACACGGTACCGCAGTTGTCATCCTGGCTGGTCTCATTAATGCTGCCAAGGTGGTGGGCAAGTCTCTGGAATCGTTACGCATTGTCATTGCCGGGATGGGAGCAGCTGGCACCGCGACCACGGAACTATTGCTTCACATGGGCGTGCGGGACATTATCGGTTATGACCGAGTGGGGGCCATTGTGGCTGACAAGTCATATCCCGGCCATCCTGAATGGGAACAATTAGCCCAAAAAATCAATCCCCACAGGCGACAGGGAAGCCTTAAAGATCTCTTATCAGGAGCCGACGTTTTTATTGGTGTGTCGGCTGCGAATCTATTAAGTCCCGAGGATATTCAAGGGATGGCTCCTAATGCTATTTTGTTTGTTATGGCGAATCCAACACCGGAAATTGAGCCGGAAATTGCTCAATTATACGCTAAAGTGGTTGCTACTGGCCGCTCTGATTATCCCAATCAAATTAATAACGTGTTATGCTTCCCAGGATTTTTTCGCGGTGTTCTGGATGCGCGCGCTAAACGGATTACGGTGGGGATGAAAGTGGCGGCCGCTTACGCCTTAGCGTCGGTTGTAAAAGATGAAGAGTTAGGCCCGGAATATATTATCCCTAGTGTATTTAACCGGGAAGTTTCTGAGCGCATTGCCAAAGCCGTGATTCAAGCCGCGGAAAAAGATAATGTGGCGCGACGGAGCCCCAAAATTTAGTCGTTCCCGTATGTTTGATGTTCCCCCCAAAAAATGATTCGTTAAGATACGTCATGAAGTAGAAGTTGGCGATGAAAAGCGGTGTGAAAGCCTTGGGCCTTAATCTGAAGGAGATGGTCCCAAGGCTCTTTCTTGAGACCGCAGACAAAAAGTTCGACAGTGGTCGTCGTAATTTCTATATGTCTAATGTCGGCTTGTTGGTGATGGCAGCGATCGATGCCATCAGCGATGCGCAAGATGGAGGTCATGGCAAACCACGCCGGGTTATGGCTCATCTCATGAAATTTTTGCAGGGTTAAGGTCTTGCGGTGAAAGTACGCTAAGGTCGCTACACAAGACCTGGTGGTATCCTCCCAGCTCTGTGTTTCCATAGCGTGGCGGATAATATACCGGCTATGGCGGTGATGTGCCCGTTTATTGATGAAATATCCAGCGTCATGGAGGAGTGCTGCCGTTTCCAGACATTCTCGCCAGAGACCGTTGGGTGGAAAATCAAGTAGCCCGATAAGGGAGTCATAGAGTTTTAAGGATAACCGGGCAACATGCATAGCATGAGGTCGCTCAACGAGATACTTTTGCATCAAGGTTTCCGTGTGGACTAAGATGAAACCTCTCTCCCTTCCATTTTCGAAATGAGAAGTGGCAAAATGGCCTGAAGGCTATTGGAGCCATCCGCGAGATCCAAGGTGTGCCACGGGACCACGGCTTTAACTTGATCGAGAATATCCCGTACTCGACGCTGAAACGCGATAAAGCCATCCAACCTTTCCCTGTCCGAAACCGATTCCAATGGGTCGAGCGCGTCCGTCACCATCAGTTTACGACGGGCCGCCGACAACGGGTCAGCCTGCGGCTCCAGAACGATATCTGGAATTAATGCGAAGCCTAGCGTGGTTCTTACCCACTGATCATTGAGGCCTTGAGCGACGGCACGGGCATAGAGGCTAATCCAGGAACGATCGGATAGAACTACATAGCCTGCGGTCAGATGCGGTAAGATAATGTGTTCCGTGACAATGGCAAAGAGACTAGCATACAGAAGATGACGACTCTTCATCTCAAGCCGGCGGTCATGCTTGACTTGTGCAATGAACTTCTGTGTTTTGAGATTGGGAAATGGTGTAACGACAACGGCTGGATAGCCTTCAGACTGCAGGAGAGTCTGAATCGACAAGGCGAGCGTGCTGCGCCCTGATCCATCTAATCCATCGATTCCAATATAGAGCCCATCATAATAGGACTTGGGATGTGGCCATGACGGCTCTAGTGTGTGGACCGGTGTTGACACGATTGGATACTCCCTCCAAGATCACTCATGATACTTTATTTTGTGTACCACTGAATTTTTAGTTAGACTCCCTGTTGGCTTGGTCTTGGCTAGAACCAAGAAATTGTGGCATCAAGGGCACACCTTCAAGAATTGGCTTAAGCCAGGATCGTAGTATTTTTTGTTGTTCACGAATAGGTAATGTGGCATCAAATACTTGTAAGAAACCTTGTTCCGTTAAGGCTAAATACGATTGCCGCATCTGTTCTTGAAACCAGAGAAAACTACTCCAGGGATCATGTAGCCCGCTGATATCCTGCCCGCTTTCATAATATTTCAGCTCGCGGGTGGCATGTTTTAAGCGGGCTACCGCGATGTCAGGAGGAGTTGAAAAGTATATAGCGAGATCTGGTTGGGGAACGTCCTCATATAACGCTTTAACCCATTCTAAATCAAGACCTCTTACATGATCTCTGACCCACGCGGTATAGACCCAACGGTCGGCCAGCACGATAAACCCGGCTTGGAGACGGGGTAATATGAGACGGTTTAAACGATCATGAAAGTCACTGGCGTGAAGCAGGCTGAAGGCCGCAGGACCTAACCACCGTTTCTTCTTGGCTTGGCGCATAAAGGGTTTGATTAATGGTGAACTGTTCCACGCTGTGTGGTACACGGGATAACCTTGGGCTGCTAACCACTTTCCCAATAACTCAATCGCTGTACTTTTGCCAGACCCATCCGTGCCTTCTACGACGATTAAACGGCCTGATGGCTGATGATGGTGATCCTGCACAATGAACACTCCCTATTGTCATGAACTCTCCCTTCGTCTCGAGATAGGGACGTCTGGGATTGCGTGTGAAAATTCTTGGTTGTCGACAGCCTATGGGGAACAACCATCTTCCTCCCCTTATGCTACTCTGTCGAAGGTTCCGCTCTAGGATCCAACAATCCCTATCCGTGTGCGCCGAGACGAAAAAAACAAGGATTCATGGATTGACCATTTGGCTAATACCTAAGAAGAGGCGTGCGCGGGCATTGTGTGCAATAACCCTGGCACAATGAGTTTGAGTTGCCAACTCTTTTTCATGTCTTTGGCCAAATCTTCCAGTTCTTTCGTCGGGCTAGAAATGCCTGTTCCCGAAACGGTAATAATCAGTTGTTTATTACTGTGTTGCAAATTTAGGCGTTCTACTCCATTCATTAAGGGCGGGGAAAAAATTTCCGCTAACCGCAATAATACCCCTAATTGACGGATGAGAACTAATTCTTGACGGCTGACAATACTCGAATAGGGGCTCCAAAATTTTTGAAGCCGTTTGGCCGACCGATAGGACGCTATTAAAGCTACCGCAACCCATTCATTATGGCTAAGACCGGTTAGTGGCGCCGCCAGAATTTGATAGAAAGTATGTTGATCCCAATGATACATATTAATATTGCGACCGCTATAACGGAGAAGTGCTGCACATTGTGCGAGTTCCAGTGAGCGATCAGACAAGCCCAAGATTCCTTTAAGTTCTTGACCCAACCGCTTGACTTGTTGTTGGAGGCCTTGGGCTAAGGTTGATGGCCATTCACTGCGCAAGGCAATATTCCATGCGCTATCTAAAGCCAAAGACTGAAATGTCTTGGTTTGGGTGCCGAGATGTTGCAGCAACAAGCCATTGCGTAATCCATAGCCGCTAATAGTCAGGTTATCGGCCTGAGTCGTTTTTAGTAAAGCTAAAATAATGGCGATCCCGGGAACAATAATATCGACCCGATCTTTAGGAATATGCGCCAATTTTTTTCTTTGATCGGGCGTCATGGCGGCGATTTTAGCCAACCACGCCTCAATCATCAAGGTGGGAATTCGAAAATAATGAATTTGTTGGAGCGGATAATCGAGTTCCGCTTGAATGGCGCGGGCCATGACCCGGGCACTACCGCCTAAAGCGATGGCTTGAGGTGGCTTCGATGGTAACCAGTTGCCATGGGTATATTGTTCTTGTAGCCACATCAGCAAATCTTTCAAAGGCATATTTAATGAGGATAACGAGACTGCGCCAAAGGGAAATGAGTGCTGGTGGCGCATTTGGCCATCCTCATAGGCTACGATTTCCGTGCTACCTCCGCCGACATCGACCGTCCAGCCTCGTGATAAGACAATGGTTTCTTGAACCGCAAGAAATCCGATGCGGGCTTCCTCATCACCCGACAAGATTTCCACGGTTAACCCTGTTTGGCGAGTAATTTCTTGGAGCACTTGTTGTTGATTGGCCAAATTTCGTAATGACGCCGTGGCACGAACAATCACCGGACTGGCCCCATAGGCTTGTGCAACATCACGAAAATATCTCAAGGCCTGAACAAGACGGGTGAATCCATCCAATGTGAGAAAACCCTCAGAATCCTTTGCTAAGGCGAGTCGTGGAGTGGCCTTTTGTTCGTCAAGAATGACAGCTGCTCCATGAGCGAGGCGCCGCACGATCATTAGTCGTACGGAATTCGATCCGATATCGATTATAGCGAGTATCGAACTCGCGATCATGACCATCTCCCTTATGTCTCATGTTCTTATTATAAGCGAAAATCTGGTTAATCCTAGTCATGGTGGTTTTCTTGTTATAATGTCAGCAATTGACAACGTTAGATTAGGGAATTGAGGGACAAGTCATGGGCAAACCGCAACATCCATGGATCGATTTATTGAAGCAAGATGCGCCGTATTCAAAAAAGACTATCGGAAGATTTCGATGGGCGGGAATTGTTACGGTGTTGGCATTAGGTATTGGCTATTGGGCCATTTTTCGAGCATTGTCCGGCAGGCTATCTTTATTTATCGTTATGGGAATTGAACTGTTGGGGTTGCTCGTGATGTTGGGCGCTTTGGGAATGGCCATTAAGAGTCGCCAGGACGACATACGACAACATCAAAGCCAACGCGACAAATTGGACAAATGAGAAGGCAAGTGTTGCCACATCATGCCTGTATGCACGATGAGAAATGCCAGCCCCGCAACAATGACGACCCAAAGAACCAAACCGACAAATTCTCTAAGCCAGCTGGGATGGGATACGGGTTTTGAAACAAAGGATTCAGATTGGGGCGGTTCTTGGTGGTAAGCGCTGGTGAATTCTGCTGTCTCTAGTGGCGATGCTGTTCGACCCACTGGAGATGATAGCTTGATGCGCCTATGGTAAAAAAGCGCGGTAATTCCAGTCCCCAAAATAAGACCGCTTAGGAGCCACAATCCTTGAGGCGCTAAGATGGCCCATGCTAAAGGCGAAGACCAGTGCCCAGACTTTAGATTCTGAAGGACGCCTAATAGTTGTGCTTCTTTGTCCAGATGGGCTTTTTCACTGGCGATAGCATTTAATTGTTGATGGAGATTCGTTAATAAGGTGTGCGCTGACGATAGGGTCGCAATCATTCCCATGAAATACGATATGGCCATAAGTGTGGCCACAATCAAGGATAGGATTACCCACCAAGGCCAATACCAATGAGGTCGTTCGACATGCCACAGTTTCTTTTTTCGCGGTGGCAGGTCTTCAGGCAATTTTGCGGGGGTCATGTGAGAACCGAGTTCAGACATGGATCACCCTCCCTTTCGTTGTTCTGTTAACATAATACATGGCTCGTCAAGAGATTGGTCTTCCTAATTATATCCATTTATGACGAAATTTAGCCGAGAGTGACTTCAACCCTTAAAGGTTTTGGCTATATTTTCACACAGGGAGCAGCTATACTGAATTGGAATCCATGGCATAATGATGGCCAAAAAAGAGGTGACACCCGATGGGTCTCATTGATAATCCCAATACTATTGCCGCCAGGTACCGTGATGCGATTCTTACTAAAAGATTGCCTGCGGGTATGAGCATCGACATTAAGCAAGAAGCAAGGGATCAGGGTTTGAACCCCTCTCTTCTTAGACAAGCGATGCAAATTCTTACGACTATGGGTCTTGTTGAATGGGAAGGGAAAAGTCAAGTCAAAATTAAGAGTCTCACCACCCAGACCCTGCAAGATCTTGGTTACACGCTAACAAGACGGCGTCTATAATCCGGTTACTATCATCATAAACTTTAAAAAGATAAACCTTGCAAAGGAATTTAGCCAAGCGGCGGGTGAGGATTGTGGTTTTATTCATCGTCACTCGCCGTGAACTTTTTTGATGTCAACTCTGTTCATGCGACTGAAAAGGTCGTCATGCCCTGATATCCTTGTAAGAAATTACTTCCCAGTGGATATGGTGTAATCCTCGGTAGTCAATTTGCTTCACTGTTACTACAGCCCTCCCCACTCGGACAATGAGACCGTGCCGACGCTTTCCTGTCCGGGAACGCGCGTGCGTTGTTGGAGGAGACGTTTGAGAGCTTTTCGCGCGCGGTGTAATCGCGATTTGACAGCTGTTTCAGGGATAGCCAGGATTGTTGCGAGTTGTTTGATGGGCAGGTGTTCTATATCTCGCATAATGATGAGCGAGCGCTGCATAGGGGATAAACGGGTTAGGGCATACCGCACCAATTCTTGTTTAAAGGATTGTTCACAATGGCTATCAGGATCTTCACTCTGAGCTGAAGGAAGATTCTCATTTGGTTGGCCATAGGTCATCATCCGGCCTTTTGCCCGCTCCATATCAATAATGGTGTTCATAGCAATGCGGTATAACCAGGTGCTAAATTTGGCGTCGTGGCGAAATGTTGAGAGATGCGTCAAAACGCGGATCCAAATTTCTGATACAGCATCTTCGGCTAATTCGGCATCATTTAACATATTCACGGCCATCCTAAGCAAACGCGGTTTGTAGTATGCGAATAAATCGCTCATGAGAGCGTCCCAGTTTTCCCCATGGACGTCATTGCGAAGGTGCTGAAGTACGTCTTGATCCCGCACACGATGTCCTCCTTTCATCTGGATCGCGTGATGTGTAGCCTTACCCAAAATTTTTCTGACTGAAGCATATCCAAACTACCTGAAAAACGTCAAATAGTATAGAGACGTTTACAACGTCTTAAAAAAACACATGCTTTTAGCTGGGGAAGTGACGTGGAAATAAACCAGCCAAGACGAAGGGATGACGTTCGCGATGAAAATTAGCGTGATTTATTATTCGATGACCGGATCGGTCTTTCATCTCGCCAAAGCCGTAGCTCAAGGAGCTGAGGAGGTTGGTGCAGAAGTCCGGTTGCGCCGTGTTGCTGATCTATTGCCCTTAGAAGTCGTCGAAAGTAACGAACATATTAAAAAGGGCTTGGAGATGCAGCAGGACGTGCCCGTGGCAACACTAGAAGATTTAACCTGGGCCGATGGTATTGCCTTCGGATCGCCCACACGCTATGGTAATATGACGGCTCAGTTAAAGAACTTTTTAGACCAAACGGGGCCATTATGGGCTGAAGGAAAACTGGCTGGTAAAGCCGCGGGATTCTTTACGGGGGCAGCGACCATGCATGGGGGACACGAATCAACCATATTGACGATGTCCACATTTGCCTATCATCACGGCATGATTATTGTGCCTACGGGTTATTTAATTCCCGCCATTCACGGAACCACCACCGGTGGTAGCCCTTATGGACCTAGTGAACTGGGCAACAAGAATGAACTGTCCGACGATGAGCGGTCTATTGCCTTGTTTCTTGGTCGCCGCTTGGCCGAAGTTGCCGGGAAATTAGCCCAATAAATCTCTTGGAAACGCTTTGGCAACATTTTTGTGACATAATCCTCCAGAATACTGAGCGTGTTCTGGAGGTGATTTGATGTCAACAATGCTCAAAACTCTAGGATATTCGGTGATGGGGTTTGCCTTAGGAGCTGGTGTCGCCGGAGGCAGTACCTTGGCTTTTGAACCCCATCACGCTACCCAAAATCCGTCTATTTACCAGAAAGTCACGACCCATAGTTCCCCTACATTACCTATTGCGCCCGATACGATTGCCAACGTTGTAAAACGGGTGAGCCCGGCCATTGTCAAGATTGTTGCGACACATCCCAATGGGCAAGTCGATATTGGGACCGGATTTTTTTTGACATCATCAGGAGAATTGGTAACGAATGACCATGTCATCTATGGCGCCAATCACATTCAGGTTGACGTACCGGGATATAAGACGCCATTTACGGCGCGGGTTTTAGGCACCGATTATATTTCCGATTTGGCCGCGCTAAAAATTTCGGCGCCAAAACCCTTACCAACACTGCAGCTGGGCAGTTCATCTAAAACTCCAGTAGGCTCGTGGGCGATAGCTATTGGCAATCCATATGATTTAAATCATACGGTTACGGTGGGCGTCATTAGTGCAAAAGGTCGACCCTTGACCATCGGTCAACGACAATACCCCAACTTGCTACAAACATCTGCGGCGATTAATCCAGGCAACAGTGGGGGACCCTTGCTAAATCTTAAAGGCCAAGTGGTAGGAATTAATACGGCGGTTTCGACGCAAGGGCAAGGCATAGGCTTTGCCATTCCGGTATCCACGGTAAAGAAACTCTGGCCCCAGTTGATCAAGTACGGGCACGCTAAAGAGCCGTGGTTGGGCGTTGTGGTAACAACTGATACTCCGGTTTTGGCTCGTCAATTTCAATTACCAGTGCAACATGGAGTAGCTATTGGATACGTCGTGCCCGGTAGCAGCGCCGCGAAGGCGGGCTTGCACGCGGGCGAAGTGATTACAAAAGTCAACAATCAAACGGTAAACTCGGCGACTGGTTTGGAAGATATCATAAATCATTACAAAGTCGGACAACAAATCACCCTGACATTACAAGGACGTCACGGCTCTACCACGAAAACTCTGAGTTTGGGAGAAGCGCCAAATGGTCCGATTTCCATACCTCAAGCATTATTTTAACCAAAGAGAATGTCATCACAGTAAGAAGGATGGCGGGATTTTTGACCCGCCATCTAGTTTATGCGTTTCGAATTGCGCCTTTTAAAACGGAGGGATCTTCGTAGACTTTTTGCTCTTCGATAATCTCACGAGCCTTAGGGATTCCATCCCAGACATTCCAGTTGAGAATACCAACGACGCGGTTGTCGTGGAGATAATAGAGCACCCCTTCTTCGCCAAATTTTACCCAATCCGCGAAAATGTCCAGGTTCTTATCTAAACGGCCGATGGCCTCATATCCCAAAGAAAACATATCCGAATAGAAAAATGGAAGATGGGTATAAGGTTTGTGGGCTCCGGCCATATTTTCTCCAGCGGCTTTTCCTTGGGTTAATGCATTATCTTCATGTTCAACCCGAGATTTTTGATCGGGGTATGGATAGGGAAAAGAGGTGACGTCTCCGGCGGAATAAATGTCGGGATCAGACGTTTGCAAGTACTCATTGACAACAATTCCATCATTGACGGTAAGACCAGCCATTTTTGCTAAATCCGTATTGGGTGTTATCCCAATTCCGGCTACAACCGCCTCAACCGAAAACGAAATGCCATTTTTGGTGGTGACCATAATTTCACCGTTTTCGGATGCTAAATTCGTGACTCTATCGCCCGCAATTAATTTTACGCCTCGTTGTAGATATTCCTGGTCAATCACGTGTTTTAGGTCTTCTGGGAAAAAACGGTCAACCAGATGAGGTTCTGGATAGACCATGGTCACTTCCTTTTCATTGAGGTTCAAAGCGGCGGCTATCTCAGAGCCAATAAAGCCGCCACCAATCACCAAGAACCGGTTTTTCGCATCCGCTAGCCTGCGAAGAGCAAAGTAGTCATCCAAGTTACGAAAATAAATAATGGGAACATCATGGGAGGGCAAATGAGAAGGAGTTCCTCCGGTTGCGAGCAATAATTTGCCATATCCATATGAATTGCCAAATTCGTCCGTCACAATTTTGTTTTGTCGGTCGATGGCTGTAATCTTGGTGGTTAAATGTTCTTGGGCGTTTAATGACAGAGGACTAGGACGCATCCAAATGTCTTCAATTCGTTCACCCATCCAAAGTTTTTTCGACAAGGGGGGGCGATTATACACTGGATATCGTTCTTCTGAAAAGAGACCAATGCTACCCGTTTTATCGCGGCGACGGATCCCTGCGACGGCAGATGCTGCCGCAACTCCGCCACCCACAATGAGATAGTCATAATGTTTCATGTGCCATCCTGCCTTTCTCGGTGTATTCTTGCCCTGTCGATAATTTAATAATCGACTTCCCACCTGTGCCCAAATTGTTCCTTACTTGCTAGAAAATTGCAAGCAGACAATTTAGGGAATGCTTACCCATTTTATTGGGGATGGATTGTTTACAGAATATTACCGTATAATGTTGGAACAAAAGGAGGAAATGAATAGGAGGAATTGATGGATGGCGGCTTCGGTGGCTTCACAGGCTCGCGTATCGGATGATGAATTATTGTTACGTGATCGGCAAGGTGATAGTGATGCCATGGAGGAATTATTACTTCGATACCAAGGCCTAGTTGCCGCTAAAGCCCGGTCGTATTTTGTCGTGGGGTTGGATCATGATGATCTTCAACAAGAAGGTATGCTGGGATTGTTTTATGCCATCCGTCATTTTCGTTGGGAACAGGGTGTACCTTTTCAGGCATTTGCGGATCTCTGCGTTAGTCGACGCATTATCAGTGCCGTAATTCGGGCGACGCGAAAAAAACAGCAACCATTAAACACGGCATTTTCGTTGTATCAAACAACATCGGAAGAGCCAGACGGACAACTCTTTATTGGAAAACTGGAAGATCATAAGGCCATGAACCCCGAACATTGGGTAATGGAACAAGAAAACCAGGAACGCTGGACCACGTTATTACGACGTCGCTTGACAACATTGGAGCAAGATGTGCTCCATCTGTATTTATCAGGATTTACCTATCAACAAATTGCTCGAAAACTCGGCCGCACGCCAAAGTCGGTCGATAATGCGCTTCAACGCATTCGGGCAAAAGCCAGTTTTGCCTTTAAACACTGAGTATAAATCTGCTACAGCATTCTTTTAATCGAGGTGATTTATGAAAATTGCGCGCATTCATGCTGATCAACGCGATGAATTGGCGTTGGTCATTAGCGACCGTTTGTTGCCTATCGCTCGTCTCAGAACACTCGCCGATTTTCCCTCTCAATTATTACCGGCTTTTGTGACGATGGAAGATGTGTTACATTCTCCGAGTTTATTGACCCAATTACAGAATGTTGACCAGTGGATTAAAACACATACAAGCCGTATTCCCGAATCGTGGTGGGAATCCACGGAGACGACGCTGCCCGTTGTGGCTCAACCCGAAAAAATTTTGTGTGTAGGATTAAATTATCGTCGTCATGTTGAAGAAACCCATTTAGAAATTCCGCCATACCCCGTATTATTCAGTAAATTTGCCAATAGTCTTGAGGGCAACGGACAAGTCGTTTTTATGGGGGATATGGCGTCACAATGGGATTATGAAGCCGAACTTGTCATTGTCATAGGACGGCCTTGCTTTAAGGTATCAGAAGAACAGGCCTTGGATTATGTGTTGGGATATTGCAATGGCAATGATCTTTCCGCGCGTGATTTGCAGTTTCGGACGGGACAATGGCTCCTTGGTAAGACATTAGCAGGAATGGCCCCCATAGGACCTTACATTGTAACTCGGGATGAAATCCCCAATCCCAATGCGTTAACCGTGCGGTGTTGGGTAAACGGAGAATTGCGCCAAGAAGATGAGACCGGGCAGATGATTTTTTCTCCACAATATTTGATTCATTATATTTCACAATTTATGAAGCTCGTTCCGGGTGATTTGATATTTACGGGGACACCGTCCGGTGTGATTCTTGGGCAGCCTCCAGAACAGCGACAATGGTTAAAAGACGGCGACCACGTTACGGTGGAAATTGATGGACTAGGTCGCCTGGAAACGACATTAAAAGCAGGGTATCCAGTGGAGTAAAGACATATCTTAAGACCACGAATTAACGAGTGGTGGCGTTTATTGCTTGCTTATTTGTTTCTCCCCTTGACGTCTCAGACGTCAAGGGGATTCCACGATTGGTCACGGTTTTCGCTATGATTCCTGAATTGTGATCCGTTCTCGGGCCTGTTGAGCACGCTGGCGAGCTTCGTCAACAGTATCAGCCTGCGCCAAAACAACACCGACACGGCGACCGGGATAGGTTGTGGGTTTGGCAAATATACGAATCTGGGTGGAAGGGACTTGCAACGCGTCCTCCACGCCATTTAGGCGGTAATTGGTATAGGCATGGTCGGCTTTGATAGCATAGCTCGCAGAGGGTTTGAGCACATCCACGGGGGGAACAGGAAATCCCAAAATAGCTCGAACATGTAAAGCGAATTCCGACAAGCTCTGGCTAACCATTGTCACCATTCCGGTGTCATGGGGTCGAGGAGAGACTTCACTAAAATAGACGCGCTCAGGTGTTACAAATAGTTCCACACCGAAAATACCCAAACCGCCCAATGCATCGGTAATAGCCCGGGCGATAAACTGGGCTTGATCCCACTGTGAGGGAGTCAAAAAATGAGGTTGCCACGATTCAATATAGTCTCCATGGACTTGGCGATGTCCAATGGCCGGACATAGAACGGTGCCCGTTTTACTGCGGACTGTTAAAACCGTAATTTCGGAATCAAAAGCGATAAATTCTTCAACAATAACGCGTTGGTTGTGAACACGACCAGCTTCCATTGCTGTATTCCATGCGGTTTTGAGGTCAACAGGGTCATAACAGACGCTTTGACCCTTGCCTGAAGAACTCATAATCGGTTTCACAACGAGGGGAAATCCGAGATGCCGAGCAGCCTCTTCAAGTTCTTGCAGGCTATTAGCGAATTCGTAGCGGGCTGTGGGCAGATTCAAGGTTTCCGCAGCCAACCGACGAATCCCTTCTCGGTCCATGGTCAACCGGGCTGCGCGGGCAGTGGGGATAACACGAAACCCCTCTCCCTCGAGAATTTCTAACGTGGGTGTCGACAAGGCTTCAATTTCTGGCACAATGTAATCTGGATGTTCGGTTTTGATTAATTCGTAGAGAGCATCCGCGTCCGTCATATTAATTACATGTGACTTGTGGGCAACGGCCATGGCGGGAGCATCCGGATACCGGTCCACTGCCACAGTATAAAGACCTAAACGTTGGGCTTCGATTAAGACTTCTTTACCCAGCTCTCCAGAACCTAACAACAGTAATTTTGCGCTGTGATATGCCATATTCCCATTGTCCTCTTTTCTTACAAATGTATACGTTGCAGATATCTCAACAAAAATACCGCCTGGACTTTAGGCCCAGGCGGTCGGCTTCGACAACCGTTACGCTTCTTGTGGTTAATCCACTGATCCGCCAGTCACGTAACGTGTAAGATGAAAATTAAACTATCAGATCGAGCAGGGAAATGCAAGAATTTTTGCTCGTGCCTCCAGGCTCTGCCGACGGCCTATTTCAGCTTTTAATCAGGTTCTATTCATACTTTCGCAATAGTTGTCATAGAAAATGAAGTCGAGCCCAAAAGGCCAATGATGTAATGCTAGTTGAGATATTGGCAAGATATGAGGGGTGCACATGCTAAAAATCGATTTTCATCTCCGCTTGGGTCTGTGGCAAGTCGTTAAGTACGGCGAACAGTATTTTCTAGAACAAGGTCCCAAGAGATGGGGGCTCGACCCATCGACTGCCGTTTTTGTTGGATCACAGTGTATTGGACCGATTGCTCATCTACCGCATCCATTAAAGGTCAGGGTTCGCCATGGGCATCTATTTCCGCTAACGCTCGACGTGGTGCCAAGTCTTTATGGTTGGCTAGAAGTGATGACGTCCCGAGCTATAAGTGTGAAACGGCGCGAGGGTCATATTGAGACTTTTCCTCTTAGTCGAGATCAAGTACTGATGGGAATCGATCGGCCCCATCCTATTGCCGGCGACTATGTCGCACTCTATATGACTAATGGCCTAGAACGAGAAATTATAGGGATTCGCAAGGTGCGATCATTATCATCGACTCGGCATATAATTCTCAATCGATATTCATTTCGATATTCTCTTGATTCTTAATGCAAATAAGGGTATTATTTATGCTGTTCACGCCTCTATGGCAACATTTCACATCTATTATCAGATTATTCGACGAAAACATGTGATTCGCTTCACAAAAACCGCTACAATACTGATGACGATTCCGGGGGGAATTTCTGGTCGTTATTTTTACATGCATCAAGATAGCAGAAAATTTGCAATAACTAAAAATCACTAGATCTTCGGAACGGGGATCATACCCCTTGAAGAAAAGTCGCCAAAACATTAACAAAGGAGTGTCATGTGTGGGATTTGGTTCTTTTAATTATTGGCTTCGAGATGGATTAAACAAGGGGTATGCGGTAGCTCAAATAAATATTAACAACTTGGAATTCGTTCAGGCTATTATTGAGGCCGCTGAAGAGGAACGTGCGCCCATCATTTTAGGTGCTAGTGAGGGTGCTTTAAAGTATATGGGACTCGATTATGCTGTCGCCATCGCGAAAACGGCTGCGGAGCGTGCTAGCGTGCCGGTCATGCTGCATCTCGATCACGGGCCGAATTTAGACTGGGTATTGAAGGCGATCCGCAATGGATTCTCGTCCGTGATGATTGATGCGTCCCGACTTCCCCTAGAAGAGAATATTGCTCTCACTAAAAAAGTTGTAGATTTGTGTCATCCATTGGGTATTGAAGTGGAAGCGGAACTGGGTCGCATTACGGGTACCGATGATGACTTAACCGTCGATGAACGCCTAGCAACCTTGTGTCGACCGGAAGATGCGGAACGCTTTGTTGCAGAAACACATGTTGATGCCTTAGCAGCTGCGATTGGCTCAGCTCATGGGCATTACAAAGGGAAACCAGAATTAGATTTTGAGCGACTAGCCGCGATTCGCGAAGTGACAGGTATTCCGTTAGTATTACATGGTGGTTCAGGTATCCCCGATGAAGATGTGAAAAAAGCGATTAGCCTAGGAATCGCAAAAATGAATATTAATACCGACAATCAGGAAGTTTTCACAGCTAAGGTCCGCGAGGTATTAGCAGCGAATCCGAAGATGTATGATCCTCGTAAATATTTAGGACCTGGCCGAGATGAAATTAAGGCCATGGTCAAGAAAAAACTTGCCTTAACGGGTTCCGTAAACCGGGTTTAACCCATAAATCTGTTAGTGGTGCATATTAGCTCGCTCGGGGCTTGGTAGCCTGTGGAGAGATAGGAGGGATTTCGAATGGTATCAAGGCGTCATCGAATTACAATGATTGGAATAGCGGGGGACAGTGGTGCAGGTAAATCAACTTACGCGGCTGCATTACAGGAACTCCTAGGGGTTGACCGGGTCACGGTGTTGACGCTGGACGATTACCATTCGCTCGATCGTGACGAACGCAACGCTATTGGAGTCACTGCGTTAAATCCCTGGAAAGCTAACAATCTGGGCTTATTAATTGAGCATGTTTGGGCTTTACGACATGGTAAACCCATTGTTAAACCGACGTATGATCATGCTACCGGACGATTTGGACCAATGGAGGAGATTGTCCCCAAGGACATTGTTATCTTAGAGGGCTTGCACACGCTCTATTTGGAAAAATTACGGGAAGCATTAGACCTGCGAATTTATTTTGATACCGACAATGAACTGCGTGTCCGGTGGAAGGTTCGTCGTGATTCAGGTGCTAGAGGATATACTCCGCAAGAAGTGCTAGAAGAAATTGAACGCCGGCGGCCTGATGTCATGCGGTATATCGAACCTCAAAAAGCTTTTGCGGATTTGGTTATTCACTATATGCCGGACAAAACCTTGCCTCCGACTCCCGAATATCCTGAACCTGTTCGGGTGGTATTTGCAGAACGGTTGCGCCGCAACAAGCGGATTTTGGTCAAGTGGCTTGCTCTTGGAGCACGTTTGGGCTTAGTGCATGCGGAGCATGTGCATGATATTGTGGAAGGCGAAGAAATGGAAGTCGCCGCCTTATGGGGAACGACTCAACAGTCAGCTTTACAATCTTTAGTTGAGATGGTGTCAGACAGCCAGCTCTTCCATGAGCATATCACCCGGTTAGGGAAGACGTTAGATTACGATCCTATTGGTGTGTCACGAATTCTGGTAGCCAGTATGATTTTGCTTCTCGACCGCAATTTCCGTCACGACGAACAAATTCTTCGGCAATTATAAACGTGGTGAAAAAGCCCGCTCTAATGAGTGGGCTTTTTTGCACGAATTTGAAACCATGGCGCCGGCGCCTCAATTTGTTGGATGTGCTCAAAATGATGGTAGTCTAATAGATTCATTAACTCGGATGGGGTAAAGCGAATGTCGAGAGGAGGACCGAATTCTGTGGGAGTTTTGTCCCACTCCACCAAAAAATATGTTCCTCCCGGCTTGAGGAGACGATATACTTCTGTTACGACGCGTGCGTGATCAGGCAAATCGTGCAAGACATTGGCCATCAAGACCGCATCGAGCGACTCCGCCTCTAGAGGAATCTGGTCGGCTGAAGCCTTTAAGACCATAAGATTTGTCAGGCCTGAATTTTGTGCCCGTTTTTGTGTCCATTCCAGCATGTCTTGTTGCCGATCAATGGCATAGACTTGACCTTCAGGCAACCTTTGGGCGGCTTCAATAGCATAATAGCCGGGGCCACAGCCAATATCAGCGATAACCATATCGGGACGAACAAGAAAGTGATCCAACGTCATGTGCGGAGGAAAAATATCCCGACGGCTTGTTTCCATTTGAACTAACCGTACGGGATCAAAGTCATGGCTATGATGGGGCACATCATTGCCTCCTTTTTCAAATAATGTCGTATAGGACCTCGTCAATACATGGCACCAGGCTAGTTTTAATAGATTTCCACCTTACCATTTTTGCCAGGTATGACGAGATTCTTTCAGCCGCTCGACCATTCTGTCGAATTCCTCGTGGGTCATTTCTCCCTTGGCATAGCGTTCTTGGGCAATCTCTAGTGGTGTTTTCCCTGAAAAGTCATTCAACATATTCGGACCTTCTTGGAACCATTGATATAGGCGCTGGCGTCCAAAGAATAGATCGTCATCTCGTGAATGTGAGGAATGATGGTAAAATGCTGTACTGGCAGCTAGAACCATCATGGTCACCATGAATGGGAGAAATACGATAAATGTCCAGCCCATAAGCACATCCCTCTTCCTCTCTATACCCCTTTATTCACATATTTTATCAAACTTTACGGTACTCGAGTTGACAAAATATTGTGCATGAATTGCCCTGTCGCGGCATCATGAAAACGGCTAGAGCATGCACAAAATGGATATTACGAAAAATGAGGTAGAAAGAAAGACAAATCTTTATTAAGGACTCACAGCACAATACGGAAAATCTTAACAAGGAAATCTACCGGATTAACGTAGGATCTTGATCACTTTTTATTGCATTGTTGGCTTCATGATATTCAACGGTTAACCCATAAATAAATCCCCCTAGCCATTGTTGCGAACTGATGACCTGAAAGTTATAGGATGGTAAGAGGACTGCTAACTGTTGGATGTCGATAGGATTATTTAAAAAGTTGCGGCTAGGTAGTCCAACAAAACGGTGATAAGACACAATCCAATGCCATAAATGCTGGGCAAACCGTGCTAAGTGATTGGTGGGTGTCCCATAACATAAAAAGACAACACGTCCGCGATCACAGATTAACCGCTGAACTTCTTGCAGAATGTCATCTGCGTAGTAAGCATCCAAAATGAATTCAGTTAAAATCCGGTCAAAGCTGTTGTCTGGATAAAAGACATGATGGTGCGTTCCCATCATCCATTGGATACGACGCTCGATGTCGCTTTGGGAACGATTTTCTGCTTCATGCAGCAGTTCCGGGGAGGGATCGACAGCGACAATTTCTCCATACGGTCCCATTTCTGTTATTAAACTGCGAGCCATATGTCCTTTGCCACATCCCAAATCTAAAATCGACGCGGCTTTGGCTGGTTCCATATGTTCTAATGCCCACTCATGCCATGGCCAGACGTGCGAAGAGCGCCGCGATGAATGGTGTCGGGTAGAAGTATGAGTTTTTGCGACGCTTTGCATGACGTGTCACCCAGTTTCTCCATAAGTTACTGTCATATTCATTAACGCGAAATTTTAGCGAAAAAACTATGACCAGATGGCGTACATCTGATGGGCCATCTGGTCAGAAATAGGACCATGTATATAGTCAAAAGAGATGGTGTTTAACTGGCAGCAGCTGATGACGACGACAAGGACGTGGGGGGAGCGACTGTGACTAGGGTGCCGTAATGCAAATAGGGCCAGACTTTAGCAGCAACAGGAATCGGGAGTTCGACACATCCTAAACTTTGCGGGAATCCGTATTTTGCCCGAGGAAAGCCATGGACGGCATCGCCGCCTTTGAAATAATTGACATAGGGAACACCGGGATCGTAATAAGGCACCCCATTAGGATTGACACCCTGCATGGTTTGGGATAAATAGCGCTGGTAAACGGGATAGGTCCCAATGTACGTGGGGGACTGAGGGATCCCGGTATTGGCCAATGATTTAAGAACAATTTTGCCATTATGCCATAGGGTCAAGGTTTCGGGAAGGTTTTCTGACACATAAACATAAGAATATCCATCGGGATTCATTTGATCGCCCAGATCGGCCTGAATAAGGTCTCTCCATACTTGAGGTCCTGCGATTCCGTCGACCGGTAGATTATGTACCCGTTCAAAGTTCATGACGGCCCCTTTGACCATCACCGTATATTGTCCCGGTATCCAAAATGACTGAAGCGTGGCTGGTGTGTTCGAGTATTGCCATTGAAACTGGCCAGAGGGAGCATTCATCATGGCCGCAATTTGCGCCGATAGCGTATCAGGTACGGGAGTATTGGGAATCCATTTTAGGGGGAGGTATCCCAGTTTGGCTAATAATTCTTGCAGGCGCAATGTGGAACCTGGGGCTGTTGACCAAGATATGGTCACATTATTAGGAAAATAGGCTCCTTGGGCACTATGATAACCGTTTGGTCCGCCAGGAATGGTTACGGTTACGACTTGGTCTGGCCCATAACCCCAAATTGATGAGGGGATAAACTGCTCAGTGGTTGGACTTTTCCAAATCCACTGGCCGGCAATTTGCGGACTAAGTTTTGGAATCAGGTGACTTTTTTCGATAGCATGCGAAAAGTTTAAGGTTAACGGTTGGGTCAAGCCAATGGGAAGATTGACATTGGGAGAGGCGACGACCTTAAGCCAATTTGGTGTTCGCCAACTCAGCGTTTTGGGAGTTGAGACACTTTCCCAAGCCCTGGCTTGTGTCTGAACGGTTAAGGTGCCTTGTTCGCCTGGCGCTGTTCCGGGACTATGAATCGAATAAATCGATTGCGGGACCGTTGAATGAATAATGGCTCGTTGACGATTGTTCATAATGATATGCAAGATGGATGCAGGCGATGATAAAGATAGGGCAACAGGGTGACCGGGAATCACCGTGAGCTCGTTAGCCGTGACAATAGGATCTTGTGGCGTGACAAGAGTTTTCGAGATCGTCGTGGGACCAAAAGGCCACCACGATGGTCCATTAATCTGCAAACGAATCGTATAAGGAACCCCTGCTTCCATTGAGGAAAGAGGCCATAATTGACCATTTTTAGTCATCAATTTGATTTGTTGGTCATGGGGTCCCATCGCAATGGCTGAAGCCAGCCTTCCATTTAACGATAGACGGGCTAGCGCATTAGAACTGGCGGTAACAGTGGCTCTTGGCCAAAAACTATAGATAATCACTCCTGCTGTGATTAAGGGAACAGTCCATAAATAATGCCATCCATGATGCGTTTTGTGTTTTGCCGTGCGGCTTTCAAGCATTAACCAATCACCTGCCATATCAGCGATAACTTCATCCAAAATTTCCATCTTCTACATAGAGTAACGCAAGCAGGATGGAAATGGTTACATCCTGCTTTGAACCATTATGAGATTCTCGTCGACATTAGGACGGCTTTGAAGGCCGAAAATCGACAGGTGATGGGTGAAGAGAGCTAGAAAATCGTAATCATTGCGCGTTGGAAAAGGTTAGCACATAGCAGAAAAGGACCTGTTCACATGAATTAAAAAGACATTCTTGTTTAATCTAATCGTTCTCAATGGTTTTTAATTTTTCAAGAAATGATTGAAATTCCTTCCATTTTGTCCAAAGGGTTGTTCTGGTCAAAAGAAATATTGGAGTGAAGATGCCATGGATGTTGAAAGGTGAAATATCCGAAAAGGCGCCGAAGACTTTTGTAATCTTGACCTTAGCGGTTCACAGTACTCGTAGTTCGTTTGAGTGAGGTCACGGGACCATATGGCCCTATTACTTGATATCGACAGTTCCATCTAAGAAGGACCTTCTGCATCTGATAGTCGTTCCCAGCTTCTTCTACACTAAAACTGTCACCAAAAAGCAGCTGTGATAGCGAAGTTCTCCAGAATTGTGAATATCAAGAAGGATTCCAGGACATGTTACAACCCAGTGGGATTAACGAGTTGGCGAGTTGAAGGAGATGAGTCTGGTGACAACAGCGACGGGAAATTACATTGTAGAAATATTGTTCTTATTAACGTTTGTAACGGCTTTATTGTGGCCCGGTAAACGGCATTAGGATGGGATCCGCGAAAGACGGAGGAGGAATCAAAAATGGCGAACTGGACAACCTTTGCTCGCAAAACAAGCGCAGCGGTATTATCGGTAGATACCTGGTTGCCGGAGACAATGCCTGAATATGCCCAAGGTTTTATGTATATGTTAGGGTCTTTAACAGCATCAAGCTTTGTTGTCTTAATTCTTTCTGGTGTGATTTTGGCGGCTAATGGACCAGCCAGTTGGTCTTATAATGGACCGATGCGATTTGTTGCTGCAACTCATTTCTGGGCAGTTCAAGCGTTTTTCTTTTTCATGATGCTGCATTTATGGCGGGTGTTCTTTACAGGAGCGTGGCGTGGGGGCCGGCATGAAACATGGTTATTAGGAGCATTGGCTATGTTGATTGCCATTCCCACAGCTTTCACTGGGTTTTTGATTAATGGAGATTTTTACTCGCAGTGGAATGCGGTGCAAGCGAAAGATGGTTTGAATGCTCTAGGACTTGGGTGGATTAACTTACCCAATGCCGGGCAAATGGTGGGAATGCATTTAGTGGTTTTGCCCTTAACGCTTAGCGTCATCATCTTCGGTCATATTGTACGGGTTCGGATGAAAGGGGTCGTGCCACCATATCCAGAACGCAGCGCGGCCCATGTGAAGGAGGGACAATAACATGGCAACGCGTATGGATGATGAGATGGTTCATGATTATCGTTACGTGCCCGAAGACTTTATGAAACATTTGATGTCAACATTAGGCATTATCATTGTCTTGGTCTTAGTGTTGGCAGGACTCTTTGGAGTGCCAGAAAAACAGCCGTTAACCATTAAAAGCTATGCCACTCAAAATCCGGTAGCCTTTGAGGCGATGGCTACTAGGGACCTAAATGGGCAAGGGCGTATTGCGAATTATGGTCCGCCATATAACAACGGTACTGGGAATGTTGAATCCGGCTTACAGAAACTTTCTGGAATTTGGCACCCTATCAATGCGGAACAAGATTTTATTCTTCATCCTCTCAGCATGGCGGCGACCATTAATCCGCAAATTAGCCCTGCATTGCGGGCCTTTGAAAGTGCCTCGCGAGCTCAGCAAATTCTTTGGGCAAACAACTATGAAGCCGCGTTATTAGCGCATGGGCAAGTTGTTAACGGCAAAGTGGTGGTGCCACCCGGTAATTACGGTCCGGTTCCGGCATTAATGAATGCCACATTGCAACTTGGTAAAAGTGGATTGATGTCAGGCGCTTTAATTCGCAATCCCAACGTGGTGACGCGGTTTAACAACCAAAATTACCAGCTGTTTCTTCAAGGGGACCCGTTACATCAAGCCGCTGCTCCCTTACAACTGAAAGGGGAACAATGGGGCATTATCCACTCAGCGGTTCCTGGATATCCCGGAGCGTGGTGGATGACCATTCCCACATGGATTTATCAATGGCCTTGGGTCGCCAATTCGCCGGCAGCCGATGCTATTGCGCTGAGTATTGGGTTTATTATCTGGTTAATTCTGGCTCTGACACCATGGATTCCAGGATGGAACCGGGTGCCTCGCTACCTAGGCGTTTACAAACTGATTTGGAAAGACTTCTATCACCGTCCACCGACGGAAGCGCCAACTGGTAAAAGTGAAACACAGACACGAGGAATATCGTAATCGTCTCACGGACACTATTTAGGACATATAAACACATAAGGATCCACATTGTGGATCCTTATGTTATTTGATTTTTTGTTTCAGGAAAGGGAGATTTACTGTGTCGTACTCCCAAATCCCCCTTGGCGATCAGCATCTGATATGTCATTGTCTGTTACCCCAAACTTGACAAAAATACCTTGGGCAATGCGTTCACCGGCTTTGATGATCACTGGCTCAGGTCCTCGGTTTTCAATCGGTATGAAAATATGCCCTTCATTATCGGGATTATCGACATAATCCCGGTCAATGACCCCTACTTGATTAGCGAGCACACAGCGTTTCTTAACCGCCCACGAGCTACGAATTATGACGAGTAAAACCTCTCCAGGAGGCATGTACACTTTAAGGCCTGTTGGAACAAGATGGATTTCGCCAGGATTTAACGTAACCATTTCGGCAGAAGCTAAATCGTATCCCGCAGAATCTTTGGTATGCCGCTTGGGAAGTGAGATATTTCTGTTTTGATATTGCGTGATTACAGCAAAAGACCGTGTTGGCATGGGGAATCTCCTATCTGATGGCTTGATAGATTCCTCGTAAAAATATACCCAATGTCCTTTCGTCGTCAATTCGGATGCGATGTTTCAGCCCTTTCATCTCGACAACCAGTCCAGTGTGTCTATCTTCATAGGCATCATCATTTCGGTTGCGCTTTTCTCTATCATCTTTGCCCTGAACGGGATTTGGATTTCATCTAGTGATTTGGTATGATGAATCACAATGGTTTCAGAACTGGGGCTGCATTGCGCGAGCGTCGGTATGTCGTAAACGATAGCAACCATAGCAACTTGGGTGATCCAGGTCTTTCTTCTTGCCAGGAAATCCATCAATGAACCCAGCTTGTTCATTTAACGCATTTTGGACTTTGAAAGCCGGGACATGATCAGGTGACGAAAGACGCCAACCACGTCGTTTGAACACATAGCAAAGTCTCACAGAAGACGGTTTGCGAAAAAGACTTGCTTAGATGACTGGCGATAGGACAATCGTTCGTTGTTAGGTTTCATCATTCCATGCCGGTACCGGAATACAAGTTGCACCTCTTATGCCAGGTAAGTTGGATCTGAATGGTGCCGAGATTTGATGCGTCGGCGCAGTGCCATGTTTTTCTTAAAGAACTAGAAGGATAAGAGAAAAATGGGAGACGATTTATTATCAATTGGTCTTAGCACCAAGCCATAATTAGCGTATAATATCCCATTGGCGGTTAGTTGAAAGGGCTCTTTCGTGATGATGCAAATAGCATATTGAAGACTCGTGTGAGTATTGCAAAAAATCAACATCACGATTCTCGTAGAATTCCAAAACGAGTATACTACAGTCAGAAAGATGAATATTGGGAGAATTGTAAATCATTTAACAAGAGTACCGGACGAAGGGAGATTGACAAGGTATGGCGGATGAACAGACAGGCGTGTCTGAAACCGAAATCGCTGTGCACTGGCACGAAGAAGAATACTATTCTCCACCGGAAAGTTTTATTCAACAAGCGAACCTGAAGGATCCCGAGATACGAGAAAAATTTCGTATTGAAAATTTTCCCGATTATTTCGCAGAGTATGGGGAATTATTGCAATGGGATCGTAAATGGGATCAGGTGTTTGATGGCAGCAATCCCCCCTTTTGGAGGTGGTTTGTTGGTGGACGCCTAAATGCTTCAGTCAACTGTATTGACCGTCATTTGGCGTCCAATCGGAATAAGGCAGCCTTCTATTTTGTTCCTGAAAATCCGGACGAAATGAGGCAAGTGATTACATATCAAGACCTCTATGTCCGGGTCAATGAATTTGCAGCTCTGCTGCGGGACTTTGCCGGGGTCAAAAAAGGCGATCGGGTTACGATTCATATGCCGATGGTTGCTGAGTTGCCCATTGCCATGTTGGCATGTGCCAGGTTGGGAGCGATCCATTCGGTTGTTTTTGGAGGATTTAGTGGCCAAGCGTGCGCGGACCGAATTATCGATTCGGAGAGTCACATTCTTATAACGATGGATGGTTATTACCGGAGCGGAAAATGGCTAAATCATAAGGAAAAGGCCGATGTTGCTGTGGAGCGTGCCGAACAAGCGGGCCAACACGTGGACAAAGTGCTGATTTTTGAACGTCATCCCGGTCGTTATTCGAGTGATACTCCCCTGACAGAAGGGCGCGACTTTATTGTCAACGAACTCCTTTCGCAGTTTCGAGGAGCTCGTGTGGAACCGGAATCGATGAAGGCCGAAGATCCCTTGTTTCTCATGTATACCAGCGGTTCAACAGGAAAACCCAAAGGGGTTCAACATAGTACTGGTGGCTACCTCTCCTATGTGACGGCGACCAGCAAAAATATTTTAGATATTCATCCTGAAGACGTCTATTGGTGTATGGCTGATATCGGATGGATTACCGGACATTCCTACATTGTTTATGGACCGCTATCACTTGGGGCCTCATCGATCATCTATGAAGGTGTCCCGTCCTATCCCCACGCTAATCGACCCTTCGAAATTGCCGAAGAATTAGGCGTCAATATTTTCCATACATCTCCTACCGCGATCCGCGGATTACGAATGGCGAAAGACATCAATCCCCAAAAGTACAACTACCACTTTAAACTGATGGTGACAGTCGGAGAGCCGATCGAACCAGATGTTTGGCGCTGGTACTATCACGTCATTGGACGGGATGAAGCGGTTATTGTCGATACCTGGTGGCAGACCGAAACCGGTGGATTTTTATGTAGTACAGTGCCTGCGCTTGACAAAATGAAACCCGGAAGCGCTGGACCAGGAGTCCCGGGCATTCACCCTGTGATTTTTGATGATGAGGGTCATGAAATCCAGGCGGGATCGGGCCGTGGGGGAAATATTTGTATACGTAACCCTTGGCCTGGCACGTTACAAACCATCTGGAAAGATCCGGAACGTTTTGTGAGGACGTACTACGGGAAATACTGCAAGAACCCAGATAGTAAGGATTGGCGCGATTGGCCGTATATGGCCGGAGATGGAGCAATGCTAGCGTCGGATGGATACTTCCGGATTTTGGGACGCATCGATGATGTGATTAACGTAGCTGGCCACCGTTTAGGAACCAAAGAGTTGGAATCTGCGGTATTAAGGTTGGATGAGGTGGCGGAAGCGGCTGTCATTGCGGCTCAAGACGACCTAAAGGGCACAGTACCTGAATTGTATGTGTCTTTGCAACCCAATGTGGTCCCTTCTGACGAATTAAGTCAACGCATCGTCAATGCGATTGTTAGTGAAATCGGGCCCATTGCTCGTCCGCGGAAGGTATGGATTGTTCCTGATTTGCCGAAGACTCGTTCAGGAAAAATTATGCGGCGCATTTTGGCATCCATCTCGAACAATAAAGAGATTGGGGACGTAACCACTTTGGCGAATCCAGAAGTGGTGGATACCATTCACCAATTGGTGCGTTCTTAATTGACGGATCGATGAGATCCGAAAAACGCGAGAAGTCGCAAGACTTTTCGCGTTTCACCTCATCAGTAGTAATGTCTATTTACGATGAATGGGGGCTAGAAAGAAATGACGGGAAAATTAGCCAATCCTGGACCATTGGGTCTTGCGGGCTTCGCCTTTACAACGTGGATGTTGAGTATGATTAATGCAGGGTGGTTTGATGCACGCAGTTTAGGCATGGTTATTGCACTGGCCATGGCTTATGGCGGCACGGCCCAGTTGGTTGCCGGGGTTTTGGAATATCCACGCGGCAACACTTTTGGAACAGTGGCCTTCTTTTCTTATGGGGCATTTTGGTGGTCCTTTGCTCTATTTGCGCACTATTTTGGATCGGCAGTGCCATCCGCATTCGTGGGATGGTACTTATTTATGTGGGGTATCTTTACTTTTTATATGTGGATCGCGACGTTCCGGATCAACCGTGCTTTACAACTTGTCTTCTTGTTTTTATGGCTGACCTTTGTCGTCTTGGCGGTCGGTACATGGACTCATTCGGCGTTAACTCAAGCTGGCGGATACCTTGGATTGATTACGGCACTTTTAGCCTTTTACGCGTCGGCGGCGGATGTTGTGAATCCCGCATTCGGACGGGATATTCTCCCACTTCATCCCTATTCGCCGGAATCATCGCAGAAAACGGCACGTCGTAGTGCCAGTTAAACGTCCTCGTCATCAAAACTCACAACCAACCGTAATAAAAGAGCAGAAGGGAAACTTTCTGCTCTTTTTTATTTGCCACGAAGTCGATACACTGGGAAAGGGGTTCGAAAGCCTATTTTGAATTTGACAAAGGATACAGCCAAAGGAGGGAATCCTGCCAAGATATTTAGCAGGGATACTCAGTGAAACAAGCTCTCGTAGTCGGTGGCACAGGCATGTTGGCGTCTTTAACGCCATGGCTTGTGGAACATGAATATTGGGTTAGTGTGATAGGGCGTTCTTCCAACAAATTGTTTCGCGTAATGAATCAAGTAGCGAACCGATCGCATTATGTGACGCCTTTGGTCCTCGATTATCACGACAATGCCAAAGTGCATAAATGGATCCAACATATTCAGTTAATGCAAGGTCCTATCGATTTGGTGGTGAGCTGGATCCATGAGCCTAAAGATCCTGTGCTTTTGGCTATTGGGGAAGAAATTACGGCATATCGTCATGATTCATGGCGACTGATTGATATTATCAGTAGTGCAAAACAAGATACCGTGTCGCATATTCAGCTTCCCCCAACCTGTCTGGTTCAGCGAGTGGTTTTAGGTTACCAGAAGACCTCTCAAGGGCCGCGTTGGTTAACCCATGAAGAAATTGTCGAGGGTGTTGTCCGTGCTATTGAACATTCCCAACAGCCCGTTGTTCCAGTGGGGGATATTGCGTTACCCCGTCCCGACAATATCCAGTAACGAGATCCGTCGCGCACCAGATTAGCGGAAATGGGTAATAGGCGAGAATCGGATGCGCGACGCGTCGCCAAAACTGTCCCCTTATTTTGCCAGTTGATTAACTTCATCCATTATTCCGGGAGGCAAGGGATAGTCCATAGCCTGAACAGCTTCATCCAGATGCTGCACATTTTTCGTCCCAACCAAAATCGAACTTACTTCAGGACGTTGGGCGATGAATTGTAGTGCGAGAGGAATGAGTTGTTGAAAATCGTTGTTGAGTAGTGCTAAATAGGGCTTTAGTTGCTCAGCGTGTGGTGAAGAGGTTGTTATCAATGTCTTAGCGCGTGGTGTGAGCCAGCCCATCGCTAAGGGAAAACGAATCAGAATACCCAAAGCATGGTCAGCCGCTTTTTTTATAGCGTCGAGAGCTCTTCGGTCTAGCAGGTTATAGGTCAACTGCACAACATCGAAATCTTGTAAGGCAATGATGTCATCGATTAGATCATATTCACACGACGCTCCCAAAAAGCGCACTTTTCCGGCATCTTTGGCCTCACGCATGGCTCTTACCGTGTCGCCTTGCTCGAGCACGTTGCGGGGATTTGGTCCAAAATGGATTTGCAATAAGTCGATTTGGCTGGTGCGAAGTCGAGCTAAAGATTCCTCAATAGATATGGCAATCGCGTCATAGCTAAAGTCGTAATAGGTTTCAGGTTCTCTGTTATGTTCTCCACATTTCGTGGCTAAAAAATATTGATGGCGCCTTTTAGAAAGAGCTTGTCCAATGCGAACCTCGCTTTGATGATAGGCCGAAGCGGTATCAATGATGTTGATACCCAAATCCAAGACGTGATGTAAAACCGTCGCGGCTTGTTCGACTGAAGGCCGCTTAATGTCGTCTCCTTGTCCTATGCCCCAGTCACGGCCAATTTCCAATGCTCCAAATCCGATGATGCTAACTTGTTCCCCTGTTCGTCCTAGAACGCGGTATTCCATATTTGTCGTCTCCTTGTGAAAAATGCGTTATGCTAAGATTAATTTCTATTAGCGGGAGTGAGAGTGGTATCACTAAACGCCATTTGCGCATTACCTTTTTGCTGCCCGGACCTCCTTCGGTTCCGGTTGGCGGTTACCGGGTTGTCTACACCTATGCCAATTATTTGGCAGAACGAGGGCATCGGGTGGAAATTGTCCATGCTGGCAAGTTAGGGCAATTTCCCGCTCCACAGCCCTCTTCATGGCGCACTTTACGTAACGCGTGGCGATATTGGTCGCGGATCAAGCCAGCCATTATTCCGCCTCATGTATCATGGCATATTTTTCACCCCCGGGTAAAACTATCCTTTTTGCCAGGAGAACCCGTTAATCGGGTGATGCCGGCATCGGATATCATTGTTGCCACGGCGTGGACGACTGCGGAATATGTTCAAGGATACGCAAAAGAGAAAGGAGAACCTTTCTATCTTATCCAACATCTCGAAACATGGCAGGGGAAGGATGAGCGTGCCCTAGCGACATGGCATTTTCCGTTTCACAAAATTGTGGTGTCGCACTGGCTTCATGCGGAAGGAACAAAACGAGGGCTTGAGGACTTAATCCATATTCCCATTGCCGTGGATCACCAGCTATTTCATCCTGGTAAATCGTTAACACGGCGACCACTGAGCATCTTAGGCATGTATCATCCTGCTCCCTGGAAGGGCGGACAAGATATGTTGGCGGTGATGACCCGTTTGCATGAACGATATCCGTCCCTTCCTATTTCTCTGTTTGGGACGGGGATCCGGCCAAAGGAACTCCCATCATCGTTTCGATATGTGCAAAATCCTTCGCAGGCCGAGCTGGCGGTTTTATACCGCAGTCATGCCATTTTCGTTCATACCAGTTATTTGGAAGGATGGGCATTACCCCCGGCCGAAGCTATGGCATCAGGGTGTGTGTTCGTAGGAACGGACAGCAGAGGAAATCGCGATTATGCGATTCCTAATGTCAATGCTTTACTGGTTGAACCAGGCCATATCGAGGAGCTATTCGCACAGATATCGCGGGTGATTGAACACGAAGATTTGCGCGATAGACTCCAACATGAAGGATTTAACACGCTGCAAACTTTTACGTGGGAAGATTCGACGGACATGCTGGAACAGTATTTTTTGCGTTATGTGCCATGATTCACGAGCAACACGTTCCGCAAAGCATCGAAACATGGAAGGAGCGATACTCATGGCGAACGAATTTCTAGACGTCTATGATGATCAGGGACGGTGGATTGGGGTGCAATCTCGCGATAGGGCTCATAGCCTGGGATTGTGGCATAAGACCTTTCATTGCTGGATTGGGGGCTATTGGCAGGGTGAACCCGTGTTAGTGTTGCAGCTACGGTCCCCAAACAAGGATATGCATCCTGGGCTCTTAGATGTATCATCAGCCGGTCATCTGCTTCATGGGGAAACTCCCGAAGATGGTATTCGAGAAGTGCGTGAAGAACTCGGATTGGCGTTGAATGTGTCTGATGTGATCTTTGTGGGGGTTTCACCCCAATCTTTTGTCGCTCCGAACATAATCGACCATGAGTATTGTTATGAATATGCCTTTTGGATGATGCAGCCGATATTGCCCGATGTCTTTACCTTAGACACAACGGAAGTGGCCGGTATCTTTCCTATCAGTTTGCACATTCTTTATGATTTGTTTAGCCACCACGACGAGACCCTACACAATGTGCAGGGATGGAAACAAACTCCGGAAGGACTGTGCGCCACAACCCTTCCGGTGAATGTTCACAGCTTTGTTCCTCGTGATCCAGCATATTATCTTGACTGGGTTACGTGGTTTAAACAACACATGCCAGAGTCTTAGTTGAGTTGTTCAGATGGCCGAATAATAATCTCGCTAACCGAGACAGATTCAGGCTGCTCAATCGCATACAGAATAGCTTCTGCGATACTTTGGCTATTAAGAGGTTTCCCAGGAACACGTGCTTTCAGGGCATTGAGTGCTTCCTGATCAGTTGTCGTATGTAATAACTCGGTTTCGACCAAACCGGGTGAAATAAGCGTGGTGCGTATGTGACGATGAGCGGAAACTAGCTCCATTCGTAATCCATCAGTGATAGCCCGGACCGCAAATTTCGTTCCGCTATAGACGGCCCCCGCCAGTCCGACTTTATGGCCAGCGACAGAAGCAATATTGATAATGTGGCCACTATCTTGCGCAATCATTACGGGAAGAACGGCGGCGATACCATATAGAACGCCCTTGATATTGACATCTACCATTTGTTCCCATTCTTCTACATGGAGTTTTTCCATGTACGCCAGAGGCATAAGACCGGCATTATTAATCCACACATCAATGCGACCAAATTGCTCCACAGCCAAATCCTTAGCCTGTTCGACTTGGTTGCGCTTGGTGACATCAACGGGGATGATGGCCACTTGCGCTCCATTGGCCTGCAAATCCTGGGCTATGGTCTCTAAGCGTTCACGGCGTCTCGCTGCTAGCACCAGTTTTGCGCCCCGGCTCGCTAAGAGGCGAGCCGCCGCTTCCCCAATACCACTACTCGCTCCTGTAATGACGACCACTTTATCGGTGACTGTGCTCACGCTGCATCATCCTTTCTACGATTTGCCTTGTGTCATTGTACAATGGGGATTAATTAATGTAGGTTGTTGTATCATCGCGTGTATCACCTTGTACCACGAAGAAAGGCCCATACAGCGAGAATACATGTCTTATGTTAACATACCCGCAATGAAGGAGTCGAACTGGGACTATGGGTGATAAATGGGTGTTAGGTATTGACTTGGGAACAACCCATGTGAAAGCGGTAGCGGTAAATAAAGCGGGAAAGGTCGTATTTAAGGCGAGTCAACAACCTAAGATTTACACCGGAGTGGAAGGTCACTTTGAACAAGATCCCACCGAAATTCTTCAGATGGTGCAATTATTTATCGCACACTGTCAAGAACACGCTCACTTGGAGTCTGTGGCGTTTAGTACAGCCATGCACACATTTATGGTGGTCGATGATCAAATGCGTCCGGTGACAAAAGTTTGGACGTGGATGGATCGCCGTGCCCGGCCTTTTGCGGACATGCTGCGGCAACAAGGTAAAGGAACGCTATGGTACCGTCTTACGGGATGTCCTGTGCATGCGATGTCCCCAGCTGTCAAATGGCTGGCTTACTCACGCTTTGATTCTGGTCTTAGGCCAATATCACTAAGAGATTGGATTATTTATTCTTTAGGACATCAAGTAGTGACAGAGTATTCTGTTGCTGCGGCAAGTGGCATGATGTCGCGTCAGGGAACTTGGGAGCCAGAAATTTTGAGCACATTACGTCTGTCTGAAGAGATGCTTCCGTCTATTCACTCGTGGAATTATGCGGTGAACGATATTTTGCTCGGTGGCAGTGATGGGGCCATGGCCCATTATGGTCTGAATGTCACATCGAATTCTCATCATGGTGTGCTGACTTGGGGAACTTCGGCCGCCATTCGGGTAACGGCTGATAGAGCGGAACCGGAGAATTTTATGCCAGTAGGCAATTTCGCATATTTTTTGGGCCCAGGACAGGGATATTTGGTGGGACAAGCCTTGTCCAATGCCGGAAATGTTTTGGCGTGGGCATCTAAAATGTTAGGCTTATCCATTCCCATGCTCATGACGCAAGGAATAGCTGCAATTAATTCTTCTGATTCTTTACCTGTCTTTATTCCCTATCTCTATGGGGAACGGTCCCCGCTATGGGATGAAACTGTGAAGGCAGGTTTCGAGCATGTGATGCCAGAACATCAAGGAATACATTTTGCCGGGGCTATTCTGGTGTCCTTATTGGCCCTACTTAAAGCGGCCTACCAGCGCTTACAACACTCTACGGGTCCTCTCATTTCCGTTCATGTGGGGCCAAATTTGTCCCGGCAAAATCCTTGGGGGCAATTGGTTTCTCAAATTGTCGATGTTCCTTTGATAGTGTCCAGTCATGAAGATGCATCTGTGTGGGGAGCAGTAAAATTAGCCGCTCATACTCAAGGGTGGTCTGTGGCACCTCCTGCCAGTGAGGACATGATGGTTCACCCAAGAAAAAATCCTAAACTGCAAGAACGAATTGATGCCATAATGAATTATATCCGGTAAATGATGCACTTGTATGTGCTCTGAGTCCGATGATAATGGCATAGGACAGGTTCTTGGTCAGGGCAGGGAGGAGACAAATGCGTTGAAATCCTTGACGCTTCTTATTGTGACGAAACCCCATTGTTCCGGCTGCGAATTGATGAAGAGAAAGACCTTAAACCATCCTGAGGTGCAAATGGAACTAGAAGCCAAATGGGATGTTTACCCGTATCGTGCTCATGAAGACAATGGGTCCAACGATTTTATTTGGTATCCGACGGTGGTGGCTTATGATGGCATGTTTCAGGTTTTACGACGGGAAGAGGGATTTATTCCGCCTTATGAATTTTTAGTGTTTTTGCATCTGGCTGAAGCCAAGCAACTATTGAAGCAAAAAGATTACACAACATGTCAGCAGTTACTTGAAATGACCTGCAAAAGTTTTCCTTTGAGTGGGCTTATTCCCGAATGTTTATATTATTTGGGTGTGGCGAGTCATCTAGCTCACAATCCGCGAGAAACAGCCCGTGTTTGGCGGATATTACGTGAAACCTATCCCCAAACACGATGGGCACACAAAGTTATGCTGCAATGGCCTGAGGAATAATTATCGTCGAATTTCAAATTGCGAGCTACCTTGTACCGGCATTTCTTCGTGATAAACATGGTCAACCCGAGCGAATGTTGGACCGTGTTGTAGCCATTCAATGAACGAGGATACCTGCTCTTGTTCACCTTCAATTTCCAATTGTACCTGGCTCGGGTCTGAACAATTTCTGACCCACCCACTAATGTGATAGCGCTGCGCGACCTCCCACGCTGATTGACGAAATCCAACGCCTTGAACTCGCCCGACCACTGTGACGCGATAACGTTTTATGGACATCCTCCCTCACCGTCCTTTTTTCGGGTTCTTTTCCTGTCATGATTGTACCATGGTGAGAGTCGTCTGTTCGGACGCGTCAGCTTCCCTTAAAATCTGCCGGGAATTTTAAATAAACCTTACATATTTTTTTATAAACCTATTGAAAGTTAACAAATAAGAGTGTAAACTGACACCATGAGCTGCCGAGATACCATTAAAAACCGTTAGGGGCTGGAGTTAAAACCCAAAAGGTAAGCTCTCTCGGGATTCATCTTAGGATACTCTGACACAACTTGCTAAAAACATGACAAGCGCGTTATCGAGCAAAGTGGATTTTGTCGAGACGATTTGATTTTATAAGGGGGTTCATAGCAATTGACACGCTTGTTTGATTCGATACCGGCATCTGTACGGTCAACATTTGTTCAGGAAAAATTAGGAGCCTTATTGGAGGATAGTACGTATAGTCGTGAGTTGCTGTGGACCTTGCAAGTCTACTTGGAAAGTAATGGTCAGGCACGGGAAGCTGCAAAACGTCTCTATGTGCATCGCAACACGCTCGCGTATCGTTTAGAACGACTGCAAGCATTGCTGGGATGTGATCTTAAGGATCTCGATACGGTCATTGATTTACGATTGGCCCTAGATTTTTATCATGATGGGATTCTAGAGAATGGAGGGAAAGATGATGCCAAAGTCGAGGAGATTACCCGTGTTCCCTAAGTCGCCGCAAGGGGAATGGAAGGAATGTGATCAGTGTTTTGGCTATGGTGAAGATATTTGCCAAGAATGTGAAGGAGAAGGGTGCTTGCGCTGTGGGGAGAGGGGATATACCGTATGCCGCATTTGTCACGGCATAGGAGAGGTGCGTATCGATGAATTTACGTGGATTGCGGTGCAGTCCTAGTTTCGAAGGTTTAATTAGGAGACCGGTTTGTGGGTCATATCACAAATCGGTCTTTTTATATTGTTATAGACGTTTTCATTCAATGATGCTTAAGATGGCATAGAGATTAAAGATCAGTCCTTAAGGACTAATAGCGCTGACAAAATAAAAATAAAATAATGCAAAGGGACTAGCAAAACTAGTTCTCAAGAGCTATAATAAAACCAGTTCAAAAGTATCACATATGGGAGGCGTTTATCATGGCTCAATACGAACCCGGCGTGGAAATGATCGCAGCGGAAAATCGATCGGGATGGCTTCAATCGGAACTGGTGGACGTGGCGGTATTTGGGTTGTTTTTCGTATTGAGTGCTCTCTTTGTGATAATGGCCGGGTATTTTGTGATGGCATGGTTATAGGAACGGCAACCGTATAAAGCTTAGGAAAAACTGGCGTTTGCCAGTTTTTTTAATCATTGGAGGGCATCACGTTGAGATCTAAATACATGCCGTAGCCGAGGTGACCTGGTCGGAGACAGGCCAGCCGGTAATGACGGGGGCGATTCGGTGTCACGAAGGTGAAGATGGCGTGGCTATGGGGAGCAATCCCCTGAAGAGGAAAGGATATGCTGGCGCCGGTGAGAATGGGACGTCTGGCGCTCAGGCCATGGGGGCCAATTAATGCTAAGGAATGGAATTGATGGGGAGCGTTGTTAATGAATGTCACGGTGACCCGGGTGCGTTCTGGAATATTGATGGTCATATTGCCGTTATAGCCGCCGTTGAGATTGTAGCCGTTGTTCATGTCATTATAATGGGCAATCACCATTAGTTCTGCAGTGTGCGTTGTGGGATCAACACGCAACCACTGCGGAGAAGACGACCGAGGAGCATGGCTAGTAAAAAATAGCATAAAATAAAGGAACCATGACAATAATGTCAACAATCAAAGCCTCCCGCCATGCGCGAGGCTTTCGTTAACCGTTATCGCCGCGGTTTTTTCCACGTGATTTCGGGAACATCTTCTTGCTGACGAAGAAAATGATCGCCTTCGCGCGATATCATATAGTACGTATGATTACGATGTTTGACACTTTTCATACGCCGATGATAGTACTTGACGATGCGGCCTTCGACCCGCTCAATGAAGTTCAGCGATTCTAAATAATTGAGGCGTTCACGCATAGCCGCGACATCCATATTAAAGCGAGCGGCTAATAGTTTCGCATAATCAGGGCCTAGCGTTTTAAAATACTTCAGGAGTTTAATGTCTGTCTCATCGAGTTTACGGTCCATAATCCACCCCGTCGTATGAGATATCTGTGTGTGATTCATCTCACTCAGGTTTTTTGAGCCAAATAAGCCATTCGTGATTGACAAGTGGTTCATGATGGTTCCAGCTAAATCGATGGTCATCGTCGTAAGATAAGGTAAAGGTTTTGACATCGCGATGGCTTATACGAATGACCTCGCATCCTTGCATATGGGCATAGGCTTGTGCTTCACGTACCAAGAACGCTTTGTCCGAAATAATTTCCAGGCATTCCCCATGATTGACGGTTTCCATAGCGCGTGCAATATCGACGATCACAGGTCTAAGGGTTTTGGTCGGACAATAAATCGTTTTCATTATTTACCCTTTCTTGAACGAAAACCGTTAACCATCATGCCTATGGCATCCCATTTTTGCCGTTACATGTTCACATTTTAACACAGGTCACAAATCCTTACCAAAAAGCAAGCGATCGTTGGCTTATCGCCACGATCGCCAGAAAACGGATTATTGTATACTCTTACACGTATTTCAGCAATCAAGTGGTGGACATACTCGGTGAGCCTGATGAGACAACTTTAACAATGTCCCATTGTCCACTGGTTGGGGAATTATTGTTATTACCATTTAGAACATTTGCTAATTTATAGGTTCCGACTTGTGTCGCGGTAAAACTAAATGATTGCGACTGTCCCGGTAAAAGTCCTGCTGAAGGGTTAACCATGACTTGCTGATAGGGCATACCGGCATTAGGAAATGCTAAATGGTCATGCTTATAAATCCCTATTGCTTCGGGAATAGGACCATTGTTCACAAAATCCATGTTAACGTGATAACCGACCGGAATGGTCACGACCAATTGCCCGTTGGTATATCCATCAAAGGTATTAACCTGCTGGCTACTGCTGTATTCACCGATAATTTTCAAATCCACTGTTTTAGAGGCGGGATGCACTTGCATAAATTGTGATGCATCGATTGGAGCTGTGCCACAACCGGCTAATCCGACGGTGGCTAATCCTATGGCGGCGATTGCCCCCCACTTTGTGACGTGTTTCATTGACGTTCCTCCTGCTACACTTGTCAAGTTATCAAAATTATCTATCTCATCCCAAGGAAGGGATGAACAAGGATTAGTACATAGAAACCATACCATAAAATTAAGCAAAACGACCAGATTTTCTTCACTTTGTTCCAAAAATATGGTGGATAATCTTCCTATTAACGCCGTTCTTTCAAGAATTTGTTGAAACTATTACTTGACAGCTATGTTGACGGGCGCGACGCAAGAGCACTTTGGCCCACCCACAACACTAAATACGATGGAGCGGTGGAATTTGTGTCCAAATTTTCAATAATGCTACTAGCGCTGTTGGCCAATCGATCAGCGGTTGTCGGCGAAATCTTTTGGATGAGGACGGTGTAGGTCTTTCGAGATAGGAGCATGTAATGATTGTGCATAATACGGAGTAAAAGCGAGTCGATGCGACGATTGGTAACGGGTACAGCCGTATTGAGACTGGGATTATCGGTAATTCCCCGGTACATTCCGACATTAAATGTTGTACGCCCATCGGTAATCCACATTGCGGGAACACTTAATCCTCGCCAGTTGCTAGGAACACCCATACTGGCATTGTTAAGGCTGTTATTAATCAAATTGGCATAGATTGAGGAAGGCGACGAGGACAAGGGATTAATCATGACCGTCGAGGGTTTAACCATTTTTCCCGATAGCAAAGGCACGGGCCACCTGCGAACCATTTGGGCGATCTGTGTGCCGGAAATAGGAGAAACGGCCTCAGGGGCGGAGGAACCACAGCCCGTTAATAGGACAGGAAGCATAATGGCAAGGCTTGCTAAAAAAATTTTGCGATGCATAACGATACCCTCGGTTCTTTATGAAATCAATAAAATCATTCCGAGTATAACGACCTAGAATTTTTCTGACAAGCCCATGGCTTTTGGATGAGACCGCCTACATCTTTGTCAAACGGTGTATAGTAGTAATATTGCTAAACGCACCCTGGACGGTAAACGATTTAGGAGGTAGATAAAGTGGTATCAATGAAACGTTCGGATTTAACGAAAAAGACACGGCGAAAACGGGGACGGTTTTTGGCGTGGTTTCTAGGCATAATCTTGATATTAGGCATGGCGGGATATGGCGTCTATCAATATTATGCAAATCCGAAAAACTTATTATTGACACCCAAAGTGATCCACTATAACCAAGCCTCCGGCAATCCCGCATTTGATCATCGTATCACATTTTTACTCATGGGCAGTTCATTGGCGACGGTGAATAATCAGGTCATCAAAAATGGTCGGGTCCGTGACCGAGCCGATACCATCATTCTTGTGTCTTTCGACCCGCAGACAAAGAAAATCGGCGTGTTATCAATTCCCCGTGATACGAGGGTCTTTATACCTGGAATTGGTAAAACGAAGATAGCCGAAGCCACGTACTTTGGCGGTGTTCCGGAAATGATCCGGGTGATTCAAAATACGTTCCATGTGCCGATTGATTATTATGCCTATATGAGCATGTTTCAGTTCGAAAAAGTCATTAACGATATGGGCGGACTGACCGTGAATGTGCCCCAAAATGAAGTCTATGAAGCCAATGGGGATCCCTTGGGAATTAATTTAAAGAAAGGGATTCATCATTTAAATGGTAAACAAGTTTTAGAGTTTGCACGGTTTCGGGAAACGCAAATGGGTGATATTGGCCGAATTCAACAGCAGCAACAACTATTACGGGATATGGCGCAACAGATGTTGAAACCCCAAAATATTATTCATTGGCCAAAAATTGCTCATGACGTTATTCAAGCCCTGAGTTATACCAATCTCTCTGTCAATCAATTAATTGCATTAGGGTTAGCTGCTCAACACGTACCCCTTCATACCGTCCGTTTCGCCACAGTGCCCGGATATGGCTCAACATATATGGATCCGTATATGCATCAACAGCTTAGTTATTGGACCTATGACCCGCATTTAACCAATATCTTAATTCAAGATGTCCTATTAGCCTCACCGTTGACGAAAGCGCAAAAGAAAAGCTTAAAAATATTTGTCGCTAGTGGCACCAGTACGCTAGCTCCGGCCGAAGAGTTAGCACACCTCTTGACGGCGCAAGGCTATAGTGTGGTTGGGATTGGATGGGCGAATCACCACAATCATCACCGTACTGTCATTCTAAATACCACGGGAGATAAGTGGTTGGGTTCGCGATTGGCATTCTTAACGGGACCGTCAGTCAGTTCATTTACGGCGTATCATACCACCCCGTGGGACGTCAAAATTACGGTGGGAAGTGATTTTTCTCCACCCAAATCGTAAACAAGGACAAAGAAAAAACTCGCCTCGTGATGAGGCGAGTTTTTCACTACAACCGGATTATTTGAAATAAATGGTGACTTTCGCCTGTTTTTCAATTTTTCCTGCAAAAGTTTGATACGCGTTGCCCTGGGCGGTTTGGAGCAAGTTGCTTTTAATTTCACTTTCGACCTGACTGAACGGACTTTCTTGAGCGGCTTTAGTTGCTTGCAATTCAATGACATCATATCCGTGGGATCCTTGAGTCACGCCGATTTGTCCGGGTTTGAGCGTCCCAATTTCTTTATAAACAGCTGGTGACAAAGATTGGAGAGAATCTGCAACCCACCCAATTTCTCCACCCTTGCTTTTCAGTGCGCTATTGATAGTATCTTTTTGCGCTAATGCCGAAAAACTCGCTCCTGCCTTCAACTGCTTTTCAATAGCTTGTGCTTCAGCTTGTGTCTTAACCGTAATTTCGCGCAGTTCGACTTGCGGTGTGCCAGTAAAATATTGTGGGTTGGCCTTGTAAAAGGCTTCGGCAGCGGCCGTGGAAATGGGTTTAACATTTTTCGTCGCCTGGTTATAGGCTTGCTGCAAAATCATTTGTTCGGTGAGATAATCCGTTAATTGCTGGTATGTCACGCCTTTACTTTTCAGCATTTTCTCAAGACCGGTTTTTCCGCCGACTTGGGGTTCGATAGATTTGGTTATAACCGATGTTGCAGAGGCCTTGGCTTGGGCTTGGGTAATAAGATGATGAGCGAGTGCCCAATCTTCTACACTTTTTTCTTGGACTAAGTATTTAACCTCATTTACCTTTTCGGCATGGGTATTCGGTAAAGTGGAACCGTTGAATAGCTCTGTCATGCGGACCATGGTATTCAATTGGGAATTGGTAATATCTGCACCATTGACAACAGCTAGGGGTTTTGCTGCGGTTGTGGATGATTGTCCACAGCCAGCCAAAGCTGCAGTACCAAGGGATACGACTAAAGTGGCACCAATAAATTTAGATAACCGTTGTGGGTTTGCCATGCTGCACCTTCCTTTATTTATCCTGCTACATTCTGCCCCACCAATGTTGCAAAAATGTTTCGGACCAATCATACTTTCCCAGTGTACTCGAGTTCGAAACCTGGTACAACCGCGCTCATGTTACCTCTGAAGACATGGGCTCTCCCTTATTTGGTCAATGAGACTTTTGCTTAAACCGAGATAGGCCTGTCCAAATAATTTCAGATGAACCAAGGCATGATACAGTTGGTAAAGGGGTTTTTTACAGGGATAATGCGGATCGGAGCCCATTGTCAGCCAATAAGCGTGATAAAACGAAGAGGGGAATCCCCCAAAGAGCTCTGCAAAAGCAATATCCGATACGGGATCGCCATAATAACTGGCAGGATCGATGACATAAGGAGATCCGTCGGATTGCCAGAGGAAATTGCCGCTCCATAAGTCGCCATGGACCAATGTGGGAAATATCACGGCCTGATTCAAAAATTTCCGGATTGGCGTTTCATGGTCTTTTAATGTCTCAAGAAGGGAATATTGGTTGGATAATGACTTGAGCAGTGGCGCGAGACGAATTTCCCAATAAAACTCACCAGCCAGTAAATAATTTGACGATGGATGCTGAATGATACCAATACCGTTGCCCCAGGGCAACGAATAGGCACTTGCGACTTGCTTGTGGGCTTTGGCCAGGCGTTCGCCTAAAATTTGACCAGCCTTGTCTTTATAAGAGCTAGATCCTTTTTCTATCCATGATAAAACAAGAAAGGAATCATGGGTTAAGATCACGTCGGGAACTGGCCATCCTGCCTGTTTTAAGGCCTTTAACGCCGAAGCTTCGCGCCATACTATTTGGGGATCCTTTACCCAAGAAGGGTCATAATGTTTAACAAAATAACGGTTCGTGCGGGTCGATAGCGCATAGCTTTCCGCCAATGAACCGCCAGCCAGTGGCGTCAATGTTGCCGGGCCAAAATATTGAATGATCAATTCTTGCCAAGAGGCCATATTCCACCGTCCTTAGTTTTTTATTTCTCCGTGGTCGGTCCCTCGATCCATGGTGGCGATGAGCCACTGGATCTCGTTCACCTGTCTGTTATCATGAATACTAATAGATGGTAGCTATTTTAGGGAATGGTTTCTTCTCTTCGCGATCGCATTACCTAAGTGTGGTAATTTGCGTCGCTTCTTTTGGCCCGGAGATGAAATCTGGGGAATTCGTTGTGATCTAGATAAGAAGTGAACTAGCCAGAGCACGCGTTTGACAAATCCGTTGACACTAAAGAAGGAATATGGGACAGTGCCTTCAAGTCGGACGCGAATATGGCGACCTATCTATGCGATATTCATGTAAGAATGTGAGAAGGGCAGTATGCGAAAAGAGTCACGTGTACGCTCATCAGGTATTTTGATTACGAGCAGGATCGAGTCAGGTGGGGAATCACATTCGCGAATAGTCCAGTTGTTCATTGCGGGATGAGGTGGCACTAAGAGGCTTAGTGCCACTTTATCAGGATATCTGGAAGAATTTCTTATTGGTGAATACCCCCATAGGCCCAGAGGAATGCGATGACTTATCGCAGCCAAGGAAAATGAGTTGTTCCGCTGGGCGTACATACCATGCTTTCTAACGGCTCTTAAATCCTTCTTCCGTTAAGGCACAGACGGTATTTGCGACCACTTCTGTTTGATGGCTGGCATCCTCTGTACTTTGGTGTGATCAAGCCCATAAGCGCATGGGTTCTCACTTGTATATAGGGAAATAATAAGATTTAGCAATTGCCAGCCCTATGTGCTTATGATATCGTCAATCATACCTGGTGGGGTAAATCATGACAGAGGATCACACCGTCGTATCCTTTCTCTCCGCGAATATTGACAGGAAGTTCGCAATCGGAGATAAATTGAATAATATTCGCAGTTTTGAATAAGTCGATGACTATTTTACCGCACGTGCGGTCTGGAGGTTATTTGAAACATGATTATTGCCGTTCCTCGTGAGCGGGGCCCTCGAGAGCGCCGCGTTTCACTGGTACCAGAAACCGTTGCCCGTCTCACGAAGTTAAATCATCAAGTGCTTGTTGAAGAGGGCGCCGGAATCGAATCGGGATTTTCCGATCAACATTACCGCGACGCCGGGGCAGAAATTGTTAAACCAGATGCCCAATGGATGAAACCCGCGGATATTGTGGTGACCGTTCAAAATACTGATTTTGGCCCGTCATCACCTTATGCCTACTTAAGACCCGGAACCATCATTATCGGCATGCTCGGGCCGTTGTCATCCCCGCCTGAAACATTTGAATTAATGCTGCAGAATAAGCTGACCGCATTTAGTATGGATGCGATTCCTCGGATCAGCCGGGCCCAGAGCATGGACGTGTTATCTTCCATGAGTACGGTAGCGGGATATCGTGCTGCGTTAATTGGCGCCGAGCAACTTCCTCGCTTTTTTCCCTTGTTGATGACCGCTGCCGGTACCATCACCCCGGCTCATGTGTTGGTTTTGGGAGCGGGTGTGGCAGGTCTTCAAGCGATTGCCACGACCCATCGTCTCGGCGCGGTTGTCCAGGCATTTGATACGCGTCCCGTGGTGCGAGAACAAGTCGAAAGTTTGGGTGCCTCGTTTTTGACCTTGGAAATTCAAACGCAGCAAACTCAGGACGGATATGCCCAGGCACTGGCGGAAGACCTTCACCAACAAGAAATCAAGTTGTTGTCTAAACCGGTTGCTGAGGCAGATGTGGTGATTACCACGGCCCTCATTCCAGGTAAACCCGCTCCTCTGTTGGTCACTAAAGAGATGGTGGCGAATATGCGCCCTGGTTCTGTGATTGTCGATTTAGCGGCAGAGACAGGAGGAAACTGCGAATTAAGTCGACCCGGAGAACGAACGGTAACCGACAATGGGGTGATTATTGAAGCACCATTGAATATTACGTCCCAATTGGCTCCCCATGCTAGCCAACTCTATTCGCGTAATGTCTTCAACTTTTTGACGCATTTATTTTCCATGGGCTTGGGACAAGACGGGAAAGAACTAGATTTCAGCGACGAAATTGTCGCGCGTACCATGATTCTGCGCGATGGCCAAATATTGCATGATGTATTGGCTAAACGCATGACACAGGTAAGGAGTTGATTGCTGAATGTCTAGTCATTTGCTCATTGAAGTCTATATTTTCGTGTTGGCTGTTTTTGTGGGCTTCCAGCTGATTTCTAAAGTGCCCTCTGTACTGCACACCCCTTTGATGTCAGCCACCAATGCAATTCACGGAATTATCCTGGTCGGCGCTATTGCCTTAGCTGCGTCGGTCCATGGCGCATTGGATGTGGCCATTAGCGTTGCTGCCGTATTTTTGGCGACACTCAATGTTGTCGGGGGCTATGTGGTCACCGATAGAATTTTAGGCATGTTTAAGAAAAAATCTGCCGAACGGCCTACGGAGTGAACAGTAGATGAATATTCTTTTGCAAGTCGGCTATTTATTGACCGCGATTTTATTCATTCTCGGCGTTATGCGTTTGCGTTCACCCGCGACAGCGCGTTCGGGAAACTTAATCGCGGCCAGTGGTATGGTAATTGCCTTTATCGTTACCGTTATTCGGTATCACTCATTTTCCTGGGGACTCATTGGATTAACGCTAATTTTGGGTGCTATTGCCGGAACCTATGCTGCCAAAAAGGTACGGATGACGGCCATGCCACAGATGGTGGCATTATTCAATGGCATGGGCGGTGGCGCGGCGTCTTTGGTGTCTATTGGCGAGCTTCATTCGAATTGGGTTCATGGTATTTCCTCGCCAGGAGCCTCTATCAGTGCTTTGTTGACGGTATTGATTGGGTCACTCAGTTTTACAGGAAGTTTGCTGGCCTTTGCCAAATTGCAAGAATGGGTGAGTGGCCGCCCAATTACCTTTGGGGGACAAAAACTCTTTAACGGCATTTTGTTGTTAATCGCTGTGGTCTTGGGTATTTATATGAGTGTATCCGGTGGTCGGCAAGATTTCACATTGCTCACAATTTACGTTATTCTTGCGGCCGTGTTGGGATTTCTGGTTGTTCTTCCTATTGGTGGAGCGGACATGCCTGTGGTGATTTCTCTCCTCAATGCGTTTACAGGATTAGCCGCTGCAGCCACCGGATTTTTGCTGGCTAACAATGTGTTAATTATTGCCGGTGCTTTAGTCGGGGCCTCTGGAACCATTCTCACGCAACAAATGAGCCGGGCCATGAATCGGCCGATTCAAAACATTATTTTTGGCGCATTTGGGAAAGTGGCCAGTGGTGCCCCCGGTGCTGTTGGCGAGAGTGATGGGGTCGTTCAAACCGCTAATGTGGAAGATGTGGCCACCATTTTGGCCTATGCCCGCAATGTGGTCATTGTTCCGGGATATGGATTGGCAGTCGCCCGGGCCCAGCAAGAGGTGCGGCAATTGATGGAGAAATTGAGTGAACGTGGCGTTAATGTGCGATTCGGTATTCACCCTGTTGCGGGACGGATGCCCGGTCACATGAACGTCTTGCTGGCCGAAGCTGACGTCCCTTATGACAGCCTTTATGAAATGGATGCGATTAACCCACAATTTCCGCAAACCGATGTCGTTCTGGTCATTGGTGCTAATGACGTAACCAATCCTGCGGCCCGAAATCAACCGGGTAGCCCGTTATATGGCATGCCGATTTTAAATGTGGATCAGGCGCAGCGGGTAATCGTCCTCAAACGTGGTATGAATCCGGGTTTTGCGGGAATTGACAATCCTCTTTACACCAATCCCAAAACATCGATGCTATTTGGTGACGCGAAATCGTCCTTGTCCCAAATCATTCGTGCGTTGGACGAGGTATAACATTGAGCAAACGTTGCAGTGTGGCAAAGGGTGATCCCGGGGGATCACCCTTTGTGTTGTTGTGTATCAGGTAACGTGGGTAAGATGGTTTGGGAAATTTTAGCGTCGAGTGATTCGTAATCCCAATAGCGAATCAGGTCATAAAGTTCTTGGCGGGTTTGCATATCCTCTAAGAGATTAACTTGGGTACCAGTTGCCGCCAATGTTTGATATAACCGTTCATAGGCTTTAGCGGCAACACGCAGCGATGATACGGGGTAAATCACCATACGATAGCCCCATTCTTCAAATTCCTGGGCTGAATAGTAGGGAGTTCGACCAAACTCGGTCATATTGGCTAGCAATGGAGCGGGGATTGCGCGGGCCATCTCCTGAAAACTATTCGGCGAATCGAGCGATTCGGGAAAAATGGCCTCTGCACCCGCTTGAACATATTGCTCGGCCCGCTCAATGGCCGATGATAGGCCTTCAACGTTGTAGGCATCTGTCCGGGCCACAATTACCATGTCAGGAACAACTTGTTTGATAGCGCGAATTTTGGCCACCATTTCATCCGCGGCTATAAGGCTTTTGCCGTTGAGATGACCACATTTTTTGGGTAAGTCTTGATCTTCAATTTGAATAGCGGCTACGCGGGATTCCGCCATTTCACGGGCGGTCCGGGCAGCATTGAGAACCCCGCCAAATCCGGTATCAATATCGACAAGAAGGGGAAGAT